>NZ_BAAAZP010000001.1:0-6855 GCF_039536965.1 Nonomuraea antimicrobica
GAATCACCCCCAACACCCGACGCCCACCAGCCACCGCATCCGACAACCGCTCCAACAACAACACACCCACACCCTCGGAGAAGCCGGTACCGTCCGCGTCCGCGCTGAAGGCCTTGCAGCGGCCATCGGGGGCGATGACGCGCTGGCGGCTGAAGGCGGTGTAGGTGCCGGGGGAGGACATGACGGTGACGCCGCCGGCGAGGACGAGCGGGGTCTCGCCGGTACGCAGCGACTGACAGGCCAGGTGAATGGCCACCAGCGACGCCGAGCAGGCCGTGTCCACCGTCACCGCCGGGCCTTCGAGGCCCAGGGTGTAGGCCACCCGGCCGGCGACGACGCTGGGCGCGGCGCCGGTGACGAGGTAGCCCTCGAGGTCGGCGGGGGCCTGGTCGAGGCGGGGGCCGTAGTCCTGCGGTTCGGCGCCGATGAAGGTCCCGGTCTGGCTCTGGTGCAGGGTCCGCGGGTCGATGCCGGCGTGCTCGATGGCCTCCCAGCACGTCTCGAGGATCAGCCGCTGCTGCGGGTCCATCGCCAGGGCCTCGCGCGGGCTGATCCCGAAGAACGCGGCGTCGAACTCGGCCGCGTCGAGCAGGAAGTGGCCCACGCGGGCGTAGCTGCTGTTGGCGGCGTCGGGGTCGTCGTCGAAGAGCCGGTCCAGATCCCAGCCGCGGTCCTCGGGGAACCCGGTCACCGTCTCCCGTCCGTCGCGGATCAGCTCCCAGAGCTGGTCCGGGTTGGTCACGCCTCCGGGGTAACGGCAGGCCATACCGATGATCGCGATGGGTTCGTCGGAGCCGACGGCGGCGGTGACGTCGGCGGTCCTGCCCTCCTCCAGGCCGAGGACGTCGGTGAGCAGGAAGTCGGCGAGGGCGGTCGGCGTCGGATGGTCGAAGGCGATGCTGATGGGCAGGTCGGCGCCGAGTTCGGCGGCGAGCCGATCGTGCAGTTCGACCGCGGCGAGGGAGTCGAGGCCCATGTCCTTGAACGTCTGCTCGGCGGAGACCTCGTCCAGGATCCCGGGCAGTACGTCGTTCATCACGTCGAGCGTCGTCCGGCTGATCAGGTCGACCAGAACCGCCCGGCGTTCCGCCGCGCCCAGTTCCGTCAGTTGGGCGGCGAGGCTCGCCGTGGTAGCTGCGGAAACCCCGGCCTCGAACTCGCTGTGCTGCGACTGACTCATCTCGCGACTCTCCTGACAGGTACGGGGGCGGGCCTCAGATGTGGACGCGGTTGAAGAGGATGCGTGATGCGGAGAGGACCTGCTCGCCGCGCATGGTGACCTCCATGGGGGCCGGCCGCCCGAGGAACATCAGCAGGCTGGCCGTGAGGCCGTAGGCTCCCGCGTTCGGGACGGTGACCACGTCTCCCGGCTGCAGTTCGGGAACGGAGACGTTCCGCCCGAGGACGTCACCCGGCGTGCAGAGCGGGCCGACGAGGGTGGTGTTGCCCCACACGGCCGTGTCCCGGGACGACCCGGCGGACGCCTCGTCGTGGGTGTCGAGCCCGACGTTGACCGGCAGGAGCCGGCCCAGCCCCGACATGCCGCCCAGCACGTTGATGCCGGCGTCCAGGATCACGAACCTGTTGCCGCGGCTCTCCTTGACGTTGGTGACGGTGCACACCAGCCGGCCGCAGTCGCCGACGAGATAGCGTCCCGACTCGCAGGCGATGTGCGGGCCGCCGGTCCGCCAGCCGGGGAAGTGAGCGTTGAGCACCTTCTCCAGCGCCGCTCGCAACCCGCCGTAGACGGGCCGTTCGCCGGGGACGAGGTAGGGGGAGGCGAAGCCGCCGCCGATGTCCAGCAGCTCCGGCTCCAGCCCGGTGGCGTCGCGGACCGCGGCCGCCGTGGCGATCGTGTGGCTGAACTCGCCGATGAGGGACTCCTCGTCCTTGGCGTTGCTCAGCGAGAACAGGTGCATCCCCGTGACGCGGGTGTTGCGCACCGCGCGGATCTCCGGCATCAGCTCGGGCAGCGTCTCGCTGTCGAAGCCGAACTGCGAGGGCCTGCCCGTCATGCGGATACTGGTCGTGGCACCCGCTCCGGCGCTGTTCACGCGCAGCAGGCAGTCGACGACCGTGCCGTCCCCCCAGGCAGCCCAGCCGACCCGCCGCAGGTCGTCGATCGACTCGACGGAGAACGTACGCACGCCCGCCTCGACGGCGGCATCGAGTTCGCTCGCCGTCTTCCCCGGGCCGGTGTAGAGGATGTCGTGCGGGTCGAAGCCCGCCTCGAGGGCCGCCGCGAGCTCACCCATGGAGCTGATCTCGGCCTTGCACGGGAGCCCGTCGCCGGTACGCAGCGCCCGGGCGAGGTCGGGGTGCGGGTTGGCCTTGAACGAGAAGTAGACCGACGTGCCCTCGGGCAGGGAGGCGTACAGGTCGTCGCGGGCGGCCGCGGCGCGGTCGAGGTCGTAGACGTACAGCGGAGAGCCGTAGAGTTCGATGAGTTCCGCGTCGCTCTTCGCGGTGTCCAGTTCGTCATACGTCACGCTTGTGCCGTTCACGGTCTGTCTCCTTCGAAGATCGGTGCCGCCGCCTGCTCGAGGCTCGTCAGGAATTCCGTCACGACCTTGAGGAAGAGCTTCGGTTCCTCCAGATGCGGCGAATGGCTGGAGTTCTCGAAGCACGCTCCCCGGGCCCCGGGGATGAGGTCGAGGAAGGGCCGGATGGCCTCAGGTGTCACCTCGTCGTACCGTCCAGAGATCACCAGGGTGGGCGCCGTCAGACGGGGCAGGAGCTCCACGACGCTCCAGTCCTTCAGCGTCCCGATGATGTGGAACTCACACGGCCCGTTCATGGTGTGGTAGACGGTCGGATTGCTGAGGGTGTCCATGAAGGTGGCGGTGAACTCGCGCGGCCACGGGTCCAGCCGGATGACATGGCGCTGGTAGAAGACCTTCATCGCGTCGAAGTACTCGCGGGTGTCCGTGGTGCCCGCCGCCTCGTGCGCGAGAAGGGTGTCGTTCACCCCGCCGGGGAGCAGGTCGCGAAGGACCTTCAGCTCTTTCAGCCACAGCGGGTACGAGGCTGGCGAGTTGGCGATCACCAGCCCGCGCAGCCCCGGCGGCCGGCGGGAGGCGTGCTTCGCGGCCAGCAGCCCGCCCCAGGAGTGCCCGAGCAGGACATAGTCACCGGCGATGCCCAGGAGGTTCAGCAGGTTGCACAGCTCGGCGTCGAAGAGTTCGGGGGTCCAGAAACCGGGATCCGCGTCGTCGATGCGGGTCGAGCCGCCGTTGCCGAGCTGGTCGTAGTGGACGACCGGCCAGCCCGATCCGGCGAGGTCCGCCAGGCCCGACAGATAGTCGTAGGTGCCGCCGGGCCCGCCGTGCAGCACCACGACGGCGGGTTTGCCGCATCCGAGATCGCCGGTCACCCGGTACCAGGTCGCGTGGTCGCCGAACGGCACGGTTCCCTGGCTGGTGGGGGATCGGGACAAGCCAACCACCTCATCACGATCGGTGCGGGAGGGGACGCCCCCTGCGGTGACCCTTCACGGAAACGCCGCCCGGAGCACCGGTCGCCAACGCGAGGACGCGTACGACCGCGTACGACTGCGTACGACTGCGTTCGACCGCGTACGGCGAATGACGCGCATTCACGCTCGTGGTGCGCATGAGCGGCCATGACGACGCTAGGTGAAGGACGACCGCCAAGCGGACCCCTATCCCGCCCGTCCCTTTCCCCTTAACCCACGGACAGGACCGGTGCCGTTCGCCGCGGCGGCCGTCGCTCCCCGTGGATCTTCGAAGCCTCCCGGTGGCCTTCCGAGCCCACCTCGGGGACGCATGTCCGCTGGGGCACCTGAGGGGTGAGCTAGGGGTCGGCCTCCGCGCAGGTGCGTGACTACTGTCTTGATCGGCGTCGGCTGGGCTGTGCCGTCCGCGTCCTCTCTGAGACGGCACTCCGGCCGGACATCGTGATCTCTTCTGACGTCTCCGTGACGTTCTCCGAAGGACGGTTGTATGCGCGTCGTTCTCACCCAGCTCGCGGCCACCGCCCACCTCAACCTCATGGTGCCCCTCGGCTGGGCGCTGAAGGCGGCCGGCCACGAAGTCGTGGTGGCCGGCCAGCCCGACATCATGCCCGCGGTCGAACGGACGGGCCTGACCGGCGTCGCCGTCGGCGAGGAGGCGAGGTACGCGGAGCGCATCGCCGCCCTGCCCCCCGAGGGAACGATCTACGGCTCCGGGTACGACATCACGGAGACGCGGCCCGAGGTCCTCACCTACGAGTACGTACGCGACTGCCTGGCCGCCTTCGCCTCCCCGCTGGCGCTCGACATCAACACCGACGCGACCGTGTTCGACGACCTGGTCGCCTTCTGCCGGGTGTGGCGGCCCGACCTCGTGATCTGGGACAGCATGACGTTCACCGGGCCGGTCGCGGCGGCCGCCAGCGGTGCCGCGCACGTACGGACGACCATCGGCCGCGACCACTGGGGCCGGTTGCGGGAGCTCTTCCTGCGACTGCGGGCCGACCGCCCTGAGGCCGCCGGCGAGGACCCCGTCCGCGACTGGCTCACCGCCAAGCTGGAGAAGTACGGCTGCGCCTACGACGACGACCTCGTACTCGGCCAGACCACGATCGACTGGATGCCCTCCTGGCTGCGCATCCCCGCGCAGTACGACTACCTGCCGGTGCGGTACGTCGCGTACAACGGCCCCGGGGACGTGCCTGGGTGGGCGCTGAGCCCCGAGCCGGGCAGACCGCGCGTCTGCGTCACCCTGGGCCTCTCCTTCAACGAGGTGTGGGAAGGCCGCGCCGAGCTGGGGTACGCCGACCTCTTCGACGCGGTCGCCGACCTGGACGTCGAGGTCGTCGCCCTGCTGGGCGGCGCCACGGTCCCCGACGGGATCACGGTGCCGGGCAACATCCGCATCCCCGGATACGTGCCTCTGGACCCGCTGCTGAAGAGCTGCTCGGCGATCGTCCACCACGCCGGTACGGGAACCACACTGACCGCGCTGCTCAACGGCGTCCCACAGCTCATCGTCCCGCACGCCCTGCACGACGAACGCCAGGTGGCGGACGCCGTCGACGCGTACGGAGCGGGCGTGCACCTCCCGCCGGAGAAGCTGTCCGCCGATACCCTGCGCGCCGCGCTGCAGCGGATCCTGAGCGACTCCGCCTTCGCCGAGCGCGCGGACCGGGCTCGGCAGGAGATGCGGGAGACCCCCACCCCGCACGCCCTCGTCCGCGATCTGGAGGCACACGTGGCCCGTCATCAGGAGGCGGCCCGCCTCGCCGGTGCCGCCTGACGCCCGCCGATCCCTGTCCCTGCTCCTGTCCCACTACTTTCGAGGGTTGGTTGAGATCTGATGGCCACTGACGACAAGTTCCGTGACTATCTCAAGCGGGCCACCGCCGACCTGCAGCGGACCCGCCGGCGGCTGCGCGAGGTCGAGGCGAAGGAGCGCGAGCCGATCGCGATCGTGGGCATGGCCTGCCGTTATCCGGGTGGGGTGGAGTCGCCGGAGGACCTGTGGAACCTGGTGGCGGAGGGCCGTACGGGCCTGTCGCCGTTCCCCGACGACCGCGGCTGGGACCTGGAGGCGTTGTACGACCCCGACCCGGACACCCCCGGGACGACCTACCTGCGCGAAGGGGGCTTCCTCGAAGGCGCGGCCGAGTTCGACGCCGCCTTCTTCGGGATCAGCCCGCGTGAGGCCCTGGCGATGGACCCCCAGCAACGGCTCGTCCTGGAGGTCGCGTGGGAGGCGCTGGAACGGGCCGCTCTCGACCCCGGCTCGCTGCGCGGCACCTCCACCGGCGTCTTCGTCGGCGGAACGCAGACCGGGTACGTCGCCTCGGGCCTGGGACCGTTCCCCGAAGGCGTCGAGGGGTACGTGCAGACCGGCAACACCAGCTCCGTCATCTCGGGACGCATCGCGTACACGCTGGGCCTCGAAGGCCCGGCGGTCACCGTGGACACGGCCTGCTCCTCGTCGCTGGTGGCCATCCACCTGGCCTGCGACTCCCTGCGCAAGGGGGAGAGCACCCTCGCCCTCGCGGGCGGGGTCACCGTCATGCCGACGCCCGAGCTCATGGTCGACTTCAGCCGGCAGCAGGGCCTGGCGCGCGACGGTCGCTGCAAGGCGTTCTCCGACGACGCGGACGGGACCGTGTTCTCAGAAGGCGTCGGCCTGATCGTGCTCGAACGCCTTTCGGACGCCCTCGCCAACGGCCACCAGGTGCTCGCCGTGATCCGGGGCTCCGCGGTGAACCAGGACGGTGCCAGCAACGGGCTGACCGCACCCAACGGTCCTTCGCAGGAGCGGGTGATCCGTAGCGCCCTCTCGGCGGCCCAGCTCACGCCACGGGATGTGGATGTGGTGGAGGCGCATGGGACGGGGACGGCGTTGGGGGATCCGATTGAGGCGGGGGCGTTGGTGGGGGTGTTTGGGGGTCGTGGTGGTGGGCGTGTGTTGTGGTTGGGGTCGGTGAAGTCGAATATTGGGCATGCGCAGGCGGCTGCGGGTGTGGCGGGTGTGATCAAGATGGTGTTGGCGTTGCGGTTTGGGGTGTTGCCGGCGACGTTGCATGTGTCGGTGCCTTCTTCGTATGTGGATTGGGGGCGGGGTGGGGTTCGGTTGTTGGGGGAGGCTCGGTCGTGGCCTGTGGAGGTGGGGCGGGTTCGGCGTGCGGGGGTGTCGTCGTTCGGGGTGAGTGGGACGAACGCGCATGTGATCGTGGAAGAGGCTCCGGCGGTGGCGCCGGTGGAGGCGCCGGTGGCTTCGGCTCCGGTGGAGGCGGGTGCTGCGGGTGCTGGGGTGTCTGGGGGGTTGGTGCCGTTCACGATCGGGGAGTCGGGGTTGGGGTTGGGGTCGGGGGTTGGTGTGTGGGTGGTTTCGGGTC
>NZ_BAAAZP010000001.1:6914-13365 GCF_039536965.1 Nonomuraea antimicrobica
GTGTCGGTGGCGGGGGTGGGCCGGTCTTTGGCTGTGTCACGCACGGTGTTTGAGGATCGTGCGGTGGTGATCGGGTCGCGGCGTGAGGAGTTGCTGTCCGGGTTGGAGGCGTTGGCCGGGGGTGAGGTGTCGGCTGGGGTGGTGGCCGGTGTTGGTGGTGGGGGTCGGAGTGGTGGTGGGAGTCGGGGTGGTGTTGGTGGTGGTGGTCGGAAGGTGGTGTTTGTGTTTCCTGGTCAGGGGGCGCAGTGGGTGGGGATGGGGGTGGAGTTGGCTGGGGTGTCTCCGGTGTTTGCGGCGCGGTTGGAGGAGTGTGGGCGGGCGTTGGCTCCGTTTGTGGATTTCGATGTGATGGACGTGCTGTCCAGTTCGGGTGCGGGTTCGGGTGCGGGCGGGGGTTCGGGTTCGGGTTCGGGTGGGGTTGAGGGTGTGGGTGGGGTTGAGGGCGAGGGTAAGAGCAAGGGCGAGGGTGTGGGTGTGGGCGATGGTGTGGGTGTGGGTGGGGGTGGGTTGGGGTCGATTGAGGTGTTGCAGCCGGTGTTGTTTGCGGTGGGGGTGGCGTTGGCGGGGTTGTGGGAGTCGTTGGGGGTGCGTCCGTCTGCGGTGGTGGGGCATTCGTTGGGTGAGGTGGGGGCGGCGTGTGTGGCGGGGGTGTTGTCGTTGGAGGATGCGGCGCGGGTGGTGGCGTTGCGGAGTCGGTTGTTTGGGCGTGAGTTGGCAGGGCGGGGGGCGATTGCGGCGGTGGGGTTGTCGGTGGGGGAGGTTGTGGGGGAGTTGGGGGTGGTGGGTGGTGGTTTGGAGGTGGCGGCGTGTAATGGGCCGTTTTCGTGTGCGGTGGCTGGTGAGTTGGGGGCGTTGGAGGTGTTGGTGGGTCGGTTGCGGGGGCGTGGGGTTCGGGCGCGGGTGGTGGGGTCGACGGTGGCGTCGCATTCGGTGATGGTGGAGGGGTTGCGGGGGGAGTTGGAGGGTTTGTTGGCGGGGGTGCGTCCTGGGGTGGGGCGGGTGCCGGTGTATTCGTCGGTGACGGGTGGGTTGTTGTCGGGGGTGGAGATGGGTGGGGGGTATTGGTTTGCTAATTGTCGGCAGCGGGTGGAGTTTGAGTCTGCGGTGCGGGCGTTGGTGGCTGATGGTCATGATGCGTTTGTTGAGGTGAGTACGCATCCGGTGTTGGGGGGCAGTGTTCAGGAGGTTTTGGATGATGTGGGTGTGGAGGCTGGTGTGGTGGGGTCGTTGCGGCGGGGTGAGGGTGGTGCTGCGCGGTTTCTGCGTTCGGTGGGTGAGGCGTTCGTCGCTGGTGTGGAGGTGAACTGGCCGAAACTGTTCGACGGAACCGGCCAAGCTGGCACGCTCGGCGAGGCCGCCGGGGTCGGCACGCTCGGCGGGGATGGCCGGGCCGCCGGTGGTAGCGACGTCGCCGGGGATGACCGGGCCGCTGGGGTCGGCGAGGCCGTCGCCGGGGTTGGCGGGATCGCCGGGGATTGCCGGGCCGCTGGGGTCGGCCAGGCCGCCGCCGGGGTTGGTGGGGTTGGTGGGGTGGAGTTGCCGACGTATGCGTTTCAGCGGCGTCGGTTCTGGTTGGAGGGTGAGCGGCGGGCTGATGTGCGTGCGGCGGGGTTGGGTGAGGTGAGTCATCCTCTGCTGGGTGCGGCGGTGCAGGTTGCCGATACCGGTGAGCTGGTTCTTACTGGTCGTTTGTCTCGGGTTGGTCAGCGGTGGCTGGCCGATCACGCTGTGGGTGCCACGGTGCTGTTTCCTGGTGCGGGCATGGTGGAGTTGGCGGTTCGGGCGGGTGATGAGGCCGGGTGCCCGGTGCTGGACGAGCTCACCCTGCACGCCCCGCTGGTCATCGCTGATGAGCCGGTGGATGTGCAGGTGCGGGTGGCCGCGCCGGAATCGGATGGGCGACGCGCGGTCAGCATCCACTCCCGCACCGACTCCCGCACCGATTCCGGCGCCGGTGCCGGGGTGTGGGTCCGGCACGCGGAGGGCACACTCGCCTCAGCCTCTGAAGGGGAGCGGCAGCCGCGGTTCGACTTGGCCCAATGGCCGCTGGCCGGTGCCGAGCCGGTTGAGGTGGCGGGTTTCTACGCTGTGCTGGCCGAGCGTGGTTACGGGTATGGTCCGGCGTTCCAGGGGCTCAAGCGTGCCTGGGCGCGTGATGGTGAGGTGTTCGCCGAGGTGGAGCTCGGCGAGCGGGAAGCGGCCGAGGCCGCCCGATACGGCTTGCATCCCGCTCTGCTGGACGCTGCCCTGCACGCCACGACCCTCACCGGCCCGCCGCAAGCGGAGGTACAGCTACCGTTCGCCTGGACCGGGGTGCAACTGCTGGCCTCGGGCGCCACACGGCTGCGTGTGCACATCACGTCGGCCCCTGACGGGACCGCCACTGTCCATCTGGCCGATGCCACCGGCGCCCAGGTGGCGGTGGTAGAAGGGCTGGTGTCGCGTCCGCTGCCAGCCGACGGGCTCACCGCCACGGGCCGGACGGGGCAGGAGTGGCTGCACCATCTGCACTGGGTTCCGCTCCCCAAGGAGGTCTCCAGTCAACCGTTGCGCCGGGTGGCGGTGGTCGGTGAGCGGAGCACGGACCTTGATGCCGCGTTGGCATCGGTGGCCGAGCACGTCTCGTACCACGCCGACGTGGCCGAGCTGGTGGACGCGGCAACCGGAGACGTCCCCGAAGTGGTGATGATGCGTTTCGAGGCGGTCCGCGCGGTCGGGGACGAGCGGTCGATGCCCGAGGAGCTGCGTTCGAGCCTGAGCGGGCTGACCGATCTCTTGGGACGTTGGCTGGGTGAGGAGCGGCTGGCCGGGGCGCGGTTGGTGCTGGTCACGCGGGGTGCGGTGGCGGCTCTGGGGACCGATGGTGCTCCGGATCTGGTGGGTGCGGCGGTGTGTGGGCTGGTGCGGTCGGCGCAGGCGGAGCATCCGGGCCGGATTCTGCTGGTGGATGTGGACGAGGCGTCGCAGTCGTCGCAGGCGCTGGTCTCGGTGCTGGGCGTGCAGGACGAGCCGCAGTTGGCGGTACGTGAGGGGCGCGTGCTGGTGCCCCGCCTGGCCAAGGCCGCCACCTCCAACGACCTGCACACTCCTGAGGGGGCCGGTGCGTGGCGGTTGGACAGTGTCACCAAGGAGTCGCTGGACGCGTTGGCCCTGGTGCCCGCCCCGGAAGCGGATCAGGGGCTGCAGTCTGGGCAGGTGCGGGTGGCGGTGCGGGCGGCGGGGTTGAACTTCCGGGATGTTGTGGTGGCTTTGGGCATGGTGCCTGAGCAGGGGGAGCCGATCGGTGGTGAGTTCGCCGGGGTGGTGACCGAGCTGGGTGCGGATGTGGAGGGGTTGCGGGTTGGGGATCGGGTGCTGGGGTTGGGGGAGGCTGCGTTCGGTCCTGTCGTGGTGGCTGATCGGCGTCTGGTGTGCGGGTTGCCTGTGGGTTGGTCGTTCGCTGAGGGTGCGGGGGTGGCGGTGGCGTTCGCCACGGCCTGGTATGGGCTGGTGGATCTGGCTGGGTTGCGTTCGGGTGAGCGGGTGCTGATCCATGCGGGTGCGGGTGGGGTGGGTATGGCCGCGATCCAGATCGCCCGGCATCTCGGTGCTGAGGTGTTCGCCACGGCTTCTCCGGCCAAGCAGCATCTGTTACGCGGGCTGGGTGTCCCGGAGGATCACATCGCCTCTTCCCGCACGCTCGACTTCGCCCGCACTTTCGCCGGGCACGGTATGGATGTGGTGCTCAACTCCCTGGCTGGGGAGTTCACCGACGCCTCCCTCGACCTCCTCACCGACAGCGGCGGTGGCCGGTTCATTGAGATGGGCAAGACCGACCGGCGCACCCCGGCCCAGGTCCACGCCACCCACCCCCACGCCGTCTACCGCAGCTTCGACCTGATGGACGCCGGCACCGACCGCGTCGGCGCGATCATGGCCGAGCTACTCGACCTGTTCGGGCAGGGGGTGTTGCGGCGGTTGCCGGTCCGCTGCTGGGACGTCCGTCAGGCCGGACACGCGTTCCGGTTCATGGCCCAAGCGCGCCACACCGGCAAGATCGTACTCACCATCCCGCACACCCCGGACCCGGACGGCACGACACTGATCACCGGCGGCACCGGCGGCCTCGGCGCAACCCTCGCCCGCCACCTGGCCGCGACCGGCCAAGCCCGCCACCTCCTCCTCGCCTCCCGACGCGGAGACCAAGCACCAGGCGCCGAGCAGCTCCGGGCCGACCTGCAAGCTGCGGGCGCCCAGGTCGAGTTCGCCGCCTACGACCTCTCCCACCCCGAACAAACCCAAGCACTCCTAGCAGGCATCCCCGCCGAACACCCACTCACCGCGATCTTCCACACCGCCGGCGTCCTCGACGATGGGGTACTGGCCTCGCTGGACCCGGCCAAGATCAACCGGGTACTCGCCCCCAAAGCCGACGCCGCCTGGCACCTTCACCAAGCCACCCGCCACCTCGACCTGGCCGCGTTCGTGCTGTACTCGGCGTCTGCTGGAACCTTGGACAGCGCCGGACAGGGCAACTACTCGGCCGCCAACGCGTTCCTGGACGCCTTGGCCACCCACCGCCGCCACCACGGCCTCCCCGCACAATCCCTGGCCTGGGGTGTGTGGGCGCCAGAAACGGGTGGAATGACCCGCCAGCTAGCCGCAGCGGATCTTAAGCGGCTGGAGAAGTCCGGTTTCACCGCGATGGGCGCTCGCCAGGGCATGGAACTGCTGGATGCCGCTCTGGCTGACCCCGAGCCGTTCGTGCTGCCGTTGCCCCTCGACACTCGCACTGTGAGCACGCGTGAGGGAGGCGTGCCGGCGCTGCTGCGTGGGCTGGTGCGGGCTCCGGCGCGGCGGTCGGTGCGGGTGGCGGGTGAGGAGCGGGGCGGGTCGGTGTTGCAGCGGCGGTTGGCGTCGTTGCCGGGGGTGGAGCGGGAGCAGGTGGTGGTGTCGCTGGTGCGGTCGGAGGCGGCGGCGGTGCTGGGGCATGGTTCCGATGAGGTGATCGAGGCGGGCCGGCCGTTCAAGGAGCTGGGGTTCGATTCGCTGACCTCGGTGGAGTTGCGTAACCGGCTGAGCAGGGCGGCGGGGGTGAAGCTGCCGGCCACGCTGGTGTTCGATCACCCCACGCCGGCTGCTGCTGCGGCCTATCTGCTGGGCCGCCTGACCGGTGACACCGCGCGGAAGGCCCGGGACGCCGTGGTGGCCTCCGCGCCGAGGATCTCAGAGCCGGGCGAGCCGATCGCGATCGTGGCGATGGCGTGCCGGTATCCGGGTGGGGTGGGCTCGCCGGAGCAGTTGTGGGAGCTGGTCGAGCAGGGCCGTTCGGGGATCACCACGTTCCCCGAGGACCGGGGCTGGGACCTGGACAACCTCTACCACCCCGACCCGGGCAACATCGGCACGACGTACTTACGCGAAGGTGGGTTCCTGAAGCAGGCCGCCGAATTCGACGCGGGTTTCTTCGGGATCAGTCCGCGGGAGGCGATCGCGATCGATCCGCAGCAGCGGCTGCTGCTGGAGGTCGGCTGGGAAGTGCTGGAACGAGCCGGAATCGACCCGCACTCACTGCGCGGCACCCTTACCGGGGTCTTCATCGGCGGGACGCAGACCGGATACGGCATCGGGACCGGATATCCCGAGGAGATCGAGGGGTACCTGCAGACAGGAAACGCCGGTTCGGTCATGTCGGGCCGGTTGGCGTACACGCTCGGTCTTGAAGGGCCGGCGCTGACCGTGGACACGGCCTGCTCATCCTCTCTCGTCGGCATCCACCTGGCCTGCGAGTCACTACGCCGCGGCGAGAGCGGCCTCGCCATCGCGGGCGGTGTGACGGTCATGGCGACGCCCGAGCTCCTGATCGACTTCAGTCGGCAGCGAGGATTGGCCACCGACGGCCGGGTCAAGGCGTTCTCGGAGGAGGCCGACGGCACGGTGTTCTCCGAAGGAGTGGGCCTGGTACTGCTGGAACGGCTACCGGACGCCCTGGCCAACGGCCACCGGATACTCGCGGTGATCCGCGGCTCGGCGGTCAACCAGGACGGCGCCAGCAACGGCCTGACCGCCCCCAACGGCCCCTCCCAGGAACGAGTCATCCGCCAGGCGCTGACCAACGCCGGACTCACCCCCCACGACGTCGACGCCGTCGAAGCGCACGGCACCGGCACCAAACTCGGCGACCCCATCGAGGCCCAGGCCCTCCTGGCCACCTACGGAAGCGACCGGGAAGAGGCGAATCCGCTGTGGCTGGGTTCGATCAAGTCGAACTTCGGCCACTCGCAGGCCGCTTCGGGTGTGGCGGGTGTGATCAAGATGGTGCAAGCACTGCACCACCAACTCCTCCCGCAAACCCTGCACGCCGCCACCCCCTCCACCCACATCGACTGGACCCAAGGCCACATCCGCCTCCTCCACCAACCCACCCCCTGGCCCCAAACCCACCAACCACGCCGCGCCGGCATCTCCTCCT
>NZ_BAAAZP010000002.1:0-5163 GCF_039536965.1 Nonomuraea antimicrobica
AGGGTGGTGCTGCGCGGTTTCTGCGTTCGGTGGGTGAGGCGTTCGTCGCTGGTGTGGAGGTGGACTGGCCGAAACTGTTCGACGGACCCGGCCAGCCCAGCGCGGTCGGCGGGGATGGCCTGGCCGCCGGTGGTGGCGGCGTCGCCGGGGTTGGCGGGATCGGCGGGGATGGCCGGACTGGTGGCGGGGCTGACGGCGGGGCTGCTGGGGTCGGTGGTGGGGTGGAGTTGCCGACGTATGCGTTTCAGCGGCGCCGGTTCTGGTTGGAGGGTGAGCGGCGGGCTGATGTGCGTGCGGCGGGGTTGGGTGAGGTGAGTCATCCGTTGCTGGGTGCGGCGGTGCAGGTTGCCGATACCGGTGAGATCGTGCTCACTGGTCGTTTGTCTCGGGTTGGTCAGCGGTGGCTGGCTGATCACGCTGTGGGTGCCACGGTGTTGTTCCCCGGTGCGGGCATGGTGGAGCTGGCGGTTCGGGCCGGGGATGAGGCCGGGTGCCCGGTGCTGGACGAGCTCACCCTGCACGCCCCGCTGGTCATCGCCGACGAGCCGGTCGATGTGCAGGTGCGCGTGGCCGCCCCGGAACCGGACGGGCGACGCGCGGTCAGCATCCACTCCCGCACCAACGTACGCGCAGATTCCCGCACCGATTCCGGCGCCGGTGCTGGTGCTGGTGCTGGGGTGTGGGTGCGGCATGCGGAGGGCATGCTCGCCTCTGTCGGTGGGGAAGGGCGGTCGCGGTTCGATTTGGCGCAGTGGCCGCCAGCTGGTGCCGAGCCGGTCGAGGTGTCGAACCTGTACGAGGTGCTGGCGTCGGACGGCTACAGCTACGGTCCGGCGTTCCAGGGGCTCAAACGTGCCTGGGCGCGTGATGGTGAGGTGTTCGCCGAGGTGGAGCTCGGCGAACGGGAAGCGGCCGAAGCCGCCCGATACGGCTTGCATCCCGCCCTGCTGGACGCTGCCCTGCATGCCACGACCCTCACCGGCCCGCCGCAGGCGGAGGTACAGCTACCGTTCGCCTGGACCGGGGTGCAACTGCTGGCCTCGGGCGCCACACGGCTGCGCGTGCACATCACGCCAGACCAGCACGGAGCCGTCGCCATCCACCTGGCCGACACCACCGGCACCCCCGTCGCACACATCGACGCCCTCGTCTCACGACCACTACCACCCGGCGGACTGACGACCAACGTCCAGGCGGGGCACGACTGGCTGCATCACCTGCGCTGGACCCCGTCGCCGGACCGTGCCTCGGGCACGCCGACGGGCAGGGTCGCGGTGGTCGGCGAGCAGCGAGCGGATCTCGATACGGCACTTGCTTCGATCACCGACGACGTGACGTACCACGCTGACGTGCCGGCGTTGATCGAGGCTGTCGCCTCCGGGCAGACCGCTGCTCCCGATGTCGCCATCGTTCATTTCGAGGCGGCCCGCGCGGTCGGGGACGAGCGGTCGATGCCCGAGGAGCTGCGTTCGAGTCTGAGCGGGCTGACCGATCTGTTGGGACGTTGGCTGGGTGAGGAGCGGCTGGCCGGGGCGCGGTTGGTGTTGGTGACGCGGGGTGTGGTGGTGGCGGGTGTGGAGGCTGCTGGGGTGGATCTGGTGGGTGCGGCGGTGTGTGGGCTGGTGCGGTCGGCGCAGGCGGAGCATCCGGGCCGGATCGTGCTGGTGGACGTGGACGAGGCGCCGCAGTCGTGGGGGGCGCTGGCCGGTGTGGCCGGTGTGGATGACGAGCCGCAGTTGGCGGTGCGTGAGGGCGGTGTGCTGGTGCCTCGTCTGGTCAAGGCCGCCACCTCCAACGACCTGCACACTCCTGACGGGGCTGGTGCGTGGCGGTTGGACAGCGTCACCAAGGAGTCGCTGGACGCGTTGGCCTTGGTGCCCGCCCCGGAAGCTGACCAGGAGTTGCAGTCTGGGCAGGTGCGGGTGGCGGTGCGGGCGGCGGGGTTGAACTTCCGGGATGTCGTGGTGGCTTTGGGCATGGTGCCTGAGCAGGGGGAGCCGATCGGTGGTGAGTTCGCCGGTGTGGTGACCGAGCTGGGCCCGGATGTGGAGGGGTTGCGGGTCGGGGATCGGGTGCTGGGGTTGGGGGAGGCCGCGTTCGGTCCTGCCGTGGTGGCTGATCGGCGTCTGGTGTGTGGGTTGCCTGTGGGTTGGTCGTTCGCTGAGGGTGCGGGGGTGGCGGTGGCGTTCGCCACGGCGTGGTATGGGTTGGTGGATCTGGCTGGGTTGCGTTCGGGTGAGCGGGTGCTGATCCATGCGGGTGCGGGTGGGGTGGGCATGGCCGCCATCCAGATCGCCCGGCATCTCGGCGCTGAGGTGTTCGCCACGGCTTCTCCGGCCAAGCAGCATCTGTTACGCGGCCTGGGTATCGCGGAGGATCACATCGCCTCCTCCCGCACCCTCGACTTCGCGCACACCTTCGCCGGGTGCGGTATGGATGTGGTGCTCAACTCCTTGGCCGGGGAGTTCACCGACGCCTCTCTCGACCTCCTCACCGACAGCGGCGGTGCCAGGTTCATTGAGATGGGCAAGACCGACCGGCGCACCCCGGCCCAGGTCCAGGCCAGCCACCCCCACGCCGTCTACCGCAGCTTCGACCTGATGGACGCCGGCACCGACCGCGTGGGCGCGATCATGGCCGAGCTACTCGACCTGTTCCAGCAGGGGGCGTTGCGGCGGTTGCCGGTCCGCTGCTGGGATGTGCGTCAGGCCGGGCACGCGTTCCGGTTCATGGCCCAAGCACGCCACACCGGCAAGATCGTGCTGACCATCCCGCACACCCCGGACCCGGACGGCACGACACTGATCACCGGCGGCACCGGCGGCCTCGGCGCAACCCTCGCCCGCCACCTGGCCGCAACCGGCCAAGCCCGCCACCTCCTCCTCGCCTCCCGACGCGGAGACCAAGCGCCAGGCGCTGACCAGCTCCGGGCCGACCTGCAAGCTGCGGGTGCACGGGTTGAGTTCGCCGCCTGCGATCTCTCCCGGCCGGAGCAGATCCGGGGGTTGCTGGCGGGTGTCTCTGCCGAGCATCCGCTGACCGCGGTGTTCCACACTGCCGGGGTGCTGGACGATGGGGTGCTGGCTTCGCTGGATCCGGTCAAGATCGACCGGGTGCTCGCCCCCAAGGCCGACGCCGCCTGGCACCTCCACCAAGCAACCCACCACCTCGACCTAGCCGCATTCGTCCTCTACTCCTCCTCCGCCGGAACACTCGACAGCGCCGGACAAGGCAACTACTCCGCCGCCAACGCCTTCCTCGACGCCCTGGCCACCCACCGCCGCCACCACGGCCTCCCCGCACAATCCCTCGCCTGGGGACTCTGGCAACAACCCAGCGGCATGAGCGCCCACCTCACCCACACCGACCTCACCCGCATCCACCAAGCCGGTTATCTCCGCATCTCCACTGCTCAAGGCATCGAGCTACTCGACGCCGCCCTGGCCGACCCCGAGCCGTTCGTGCTCCCCCAGCCGATCAACGACCGGATCATGGCCGCGCGTGAGGGAGGCGTGCCGGCGCTGCTGCGTGGGCTGGTACGGGCTCCGGCGCGGCGGGCGGTGCGTACGGCGGGTGAGGAGCAGGGCGGGTCGACGTTGCAGCGGCGGTTGGCGTCGTTGCCGGGGGTGGAGCGGGAGCAGGTGGTGGTGTCGCTGGTGCGGTCGGAGGCGGCGGCGGTGCTGGGGCATGGTTCCGATGAGGTGATCGAGGCGGGCCGGCCGTTCAAGGAGCTGGGGTTCGATTCGCTGACCTCGGTGGAGTTGCGTAACCGGCTGAGCAGGGCGGCGGGGGTGAAGCTGCCGGCCACGCTGGTGTTCGATCATCCCACGCCGACCGCTGTCGCGGCCTACCTGCTGAGCCGCCTGACCGGCGATACGACCGCTGCGGTCACGCCGGTCACACCGGCGGCGTCCACGTCTGCGGGGACGGTGGGCGAGCCGATCGCGATCGTGGCGATGGCGTGCCGGTATCCGGGCGGGGTGGGCTCGCCGGAGCAGTTGTGGGAGCTGGTCGAGCAGGGCCGTTCGGGGATCACCACGTTCCCCGAGGACCGAGGGTGGGACCTGGACAATCTCTACCACCCCGACCCGGGCAACATCGGCACCAGCTACACCCGTCACGGCGGCTTCTTACGGGACGCGCCCGGGTTCGACGCGGGTTTCTTCGGGATCAGTCCGCGGGAGGCGATCGCGATCGATCCGCAGCAGCGGCTGCTGCTGGAGGTCGGCTGGGAAGTGCTGGAACGAGCCGGAATCGACCCGCACTCACTGCGCGGCACTCCTACCGGGGTCTTCATCGGCGGGACCCACACCGGTTACGGCGCGGAATCCCACTCGGCCGACACCGAAGGCTATCTGGTGACGGGCAATTCCACCTCCGTCATGTCAGGCCGGTTGGCGTACACGCTCGGTCTTGAGGGGCCGGCGCTGACCGTGGACACGGCCTGTTCCTCTTCTCTGGTCGGCATCCACCTGGCCTGCGAGTCACTACGCCGCGGCGAGAGCGCGCTCGCCATCGCGGGCGGCGTGACCGTACTCCCGAGCGCGGAGCTCTATGTCCAGTTCAGTCGGCAGCGGGGGTTGGCCGCCGACGGCCGGGTCAAGGCGTTCTCGGAGGAGGCCGACGGCACGGTGTTCTCCGAAGGAGTGGGCCTGGTACTGCTGGAACGGCTGCCGGACGCCCTGGCCAACGGACACCGGATACTCGCGGTGATCCGCGGCTCGGCGGTCAACCAGGACGGCGCCAGCAACGGCCTGACCGCCCCCAACGGCCCCTCCCAGGAACGAGTCATCCGCCAAGCACTGACCAACGCCGGCCTCACCCCCCACGACGTCGACGCCGTCGAAGCGCACGGCACCGGCACCAAACTCGGCGACCCCATCGAAGCCCAAGCCCTGCTCCAGGTCTACGGGGACCGCCCGGCGGAGCACCCTTTGTGGTTGGGAAGCGTCAAGTCCAACATCGGCCACAGTCAGTGTGCCTCAGGTGTGGCGGGTGTGATCAAGATGGTGCAAGCACTGCACCACCAACTCCTCCCGCAAACCCTGCACGCCGCCACCCCCTCCACCCACATCGACTGGACTCAAGGCCACATCCGCCTCCTCCACCAACCCACCCCCTGGCCCCAAACCCACCAACCACGCCGCGCCGGCATCTCCTCCT
>NZ_BAAAZP010000003.1:0-14761 GCF_039536965.1 Nonomuraea antimicrobica
GCCGCCAGCGTTCGTCCTGAGCCAGGATCAAACTCTCCAAACAATGTTCGGAAAACTGTCCTGGCCGACATTCATCATGAATGTCAACCAAAGGAATCCGTCAAAAATAGACGGGGTTGTGCATCATGCACTGGCTTTTTGACACACTGTTGAGTTCTCAAGAAGCGGGCGCGAACATCCGCACCAGAATCCTAGGTGGACCCTAGCGCGAGAGGCACACACTTCGTTTCCTTCAGACTACCAGATCCGGACGATCCTTGTCAAACCGCCCGATCCGGGAGCTTCCGGACTTCCCTCTTTCGAGGCAACCCTGCTAACTTACCCGAACTTTCAGCCCTTGTCCAACCAGGCGGCGGACGCAACCCGAAGGCCGGGGTTCGTTCACAGGGATGTCAGGGCCGATTCGGCCCTGCGTTGAAAACTGTAGCAGCCTCTGGAGCGTGGAAGGCCCATCTTCGGTAACGAATGGACCTTCCCTCGTTCGTACGGCTCAAACACTCAGCCCGGCGAGCTGAGCCTCCAGCCGCGCGATGTCGGCGGACGCCTGCTCGGCCCGGCCCCTGACCTTGTCCACCACGTCCTGGGGGGCCTTGGCCATGAACTGCTCGTTGCCCAGCTTGGCGGCCACCTGAGCGGCCTCCTTGCGCGCCACCGCCAGGTCCTTCTCCAGGCGCTTGCGCTCGGCCACGACGTCGATGGCGCCCGCGGTGTCGATCTCCACGGTCACCGCCCCCACCGTGAACCGCGCCGTGGCACCGAACGACTCGGACGGCTCCGTCAGCCGCAGCAACGCCCGGATCGCCGACTCCTGGCCGGCCAGCGGCGTGCCGCTCAACCCGAGCCGCGCCGCGACCTTCTGCCCCGGCTTGAGCCCTTGGTCCGAACGGAACCTGCGAACCTCCGTCACCAGCTCCTGCAGCGCCTCGATCTCCGCCTCGGCCGCAGGGTCGGTGAAGCGGGAGTCGGCCACCGGCCATGGGGTCACGACCACCGATTCGCCGCCGGTGACGGCCCGCCACAGCTCCTCGGTCACGAACGGCACCAGCGGATGCAGCAACCTCAGCAGCGCGTCGAACACGTGGCCGAGCACCAGCCGGGTGTGCTCCAGCCCTTCGCCGAGCTGGATCTTGGCCAGCTCGAGGTACCAGTCGCAGACCTCGTCCCACGCGAAGTGGTAGAGCAGATCGGAGACCTTGGCGAACTCGAACTCCTCGAAGGCCGCGTCAGCCGCCGTGGTGACGGACTGCAGGCGCGACAGGATCCACCGGTCGGCCGGGGTCAGCTCGGCTCCTTCGAGCGAGCCCACGGCGGCGCCGTTCATCAGGGCGAAGCGGGTGGCGTTCCAGATCTTGTTGCAGAAGTTGCGCGAGCCGGCCGCCCACTCCTCACTCACCGCGACGTCGGCGCCGGGGTTCGCGCCGCGCAGGAGCGTGAACCGGGTGGCGTCGGCGCCGAACCGTTCGATCCAGTCGAGCGGGTCGACCACGTTGCCGAACGACTTGGACATCTTCTTGCCGTACTGGTCGCGGACCATGCCGTGCAGCGCGACGACGCGGAACGGCGGCTGGCCGTCCATGGCGTACAGGCCGAACATCATCATCCGCGCGACCCAGAAGAACAGGATGTCGTAGCCGGTGACCAGCACGGACGTCGGGTAGAAGCGCTCCAGCGCCGGTGTCCGCTCGGGCCAGCCCATGGTCGAGAACGGCCACAGCCCCGAGGAGAACCACGTGTCGAGGACGTCAGGGTCCTGCGTGTAACCGGCCGGCGGCACGTCGTCGGGGCCCACGCACACGACCTCGCCGTTCGGGCCGTACCAGACGGGGATGCGGTGCCCCCACCAGAGCTGCCGGGAGATGCACCAGTCGTGCATGTCGTCGACCCAGTCGAAGTAGCGCTTGGCCAGCTCGGGCGGGTGGATGCGGGTGCGCCCGTCGCGAACAGCGTCGCCGGCTGCCTTGGCCAGCGGCTCGACGTTCACGAACCACTGCAGCGACAACCGCGGCTCGACCACGGTCTTGCAGCGCGAGCAGTGGCCGACGGAGTGCAGGTAGGGACGCTTCTCGGCGACGATCAGGCCCTCGGCGCGCAGCGCGGCCACCACCGCGGGACGGGCCTCGAACCGGTCGAGCCCCTCGAACGGGCCGTGCGCCGTGATGATGCCGCGCTCGTCCATGACCGTGAGCGACGGCAGCGAATGACGTCGTCCGATCTCGAAGTCGTTGGGGTCGTGGGCGGGGGTCACCTTGACCGCGCCGGTGCCGAAGGCCGGATCGACGTGCTCGTCGGCGACCACGGGGATCATCCGGCCGGTGAGCGGCACCTCGACCATGGTGCCGACCAGGTGCGCGTAGCGTTCGTCGGCCGGGTGCACGGCCACGGCGGTGTCGCCGAGCATGGTCTCGGCGCGGGTGGTCGCCACCACGATCTCGTCGGAGTAGCGGATCGAGACGAGCTCGCCCTCGTCCTCGGTGTGCTCGACCTCGATGTCGGACAGCGCGGTCAGGCAGCGCGGGCACCAGTTGATGATGCGCTCGGCGCGGTAGATCAGCCCGTCGTCGAACAGCTTCTTGAAGATGGTCTGTACGGCCCGCGAGAGCCCCGGGTCCATGGTGAACCGCTCGCGCGACCAGTCGACGCCGTCGCCGAGCTTGCGCATCTGGCCGAGGATCCGGCCGCCGGACTCCTCCTTCCACTCCCAGACCCGCTCGACGAACGCCTCACGGCCCAGGTCGTGCCGCGATCTGCCCTGCTTGGCCAGCTCGCGCTCGACGACGTTCTGGGTGGCGATGCCGGCGTGGTCCATGCCGGGCAGCCAGAGCGTCTCGCGCCCCTGCATGCGGGCGCGCCGCGTCAGCACGTCTTGGATGGAGTGGTCGAGCGCGTGCCCGATGTGCAGCACGCCCGTCACGTTGGGCGGCGGCAGGACGATGCTGTACGGCTCGCGCGAGCTGCCCGGGTCGGCGCGGAAGTAGCCTTCGGATACCCAGCGCTCGTAGCTGCGGGTCTCGACGTCGGCCGGTGTGTATTGGGTGGGCAGCTCAGGCGTTGTCACAGGAACCAATTCTAGAGAGGCGGGCAAGCGAAACGCCCCATGGTTCGCGAACCACGGGGCGTCGGTGCTGTCGGGTCTGTGCTCAGGCCGACTTCTCGCGCGGGGTGCGCTGCTGCTTGGCGGCGAGCTGGTCGCGCGGGACGAGCGTCGGGATCGCGTGCTCGATCACCGACTCGCGGGTGATGACGACCCGGGCGACGTCTTGCCTGGAGGGCACCTCGTACATGACGGACTGGAGCACCTCCTCCAGGATCGCGCGGAGCCCGCGGGCGCCGGTGCCGCGCAGGATGGCCTGGTCGGCGATGGCCTCGAGGGCGCCGTCGGTGAACTCCAGCTCCACGCCGTCGAGCTCGAGCAGCTTGCGGTATTGCTTGACCAGCGCGTTGCGCGGCTCGGTGAGGATCTGGATGAGCGCCTCGCGGTCGAGGTTGTGTACCGAGGTGATGACCGGCAGACGGCCCACGAACTCGGGGATCATGCCGAACTTCAGCAGGTCTTCCGGCATCACGTCGGCGAAGATGTCGGCCGTGTCGACCTCTTCTTTCGACCGGATGATGGCGTTGAAGCCGATGCCCTTCTTGCCGATGCGCGACTCGATGATCTTTTCCAGACCGGCGAACGCGCCACCACAGATGAACAGCACGTTGGTGGTGTCGATCTGGATGAACTCCTGGTGCGGGTGCTTGCGGCCGCCCTGCGGAGGAACCGAGGCCGTGGTGCCCTCCAGGATCTTCAGCAGCGCCTGCTGCACGCCCTCACCGGACACGTCGCGCGTGATCGACGGGTTTTCGCTCTTGCGGGCGATCTTGTCGACCTCGTCGATGTAGATGATGCCGGTCTCGGCCTTCTTGACGTCGTAGTCGGCGGCCTGGATGAGCTTGAGGAGGATGTTCTCCACGTCTTCGCCGACGTATCCCGCCTCGGTCAGCGCGGTGGCGTCGGCGATGGCGAAGGGGACGTTGAGCATCTTCGCCAAGGTCTGCGCCAGCAGCGTCTTGCCCGAGCCGGTGGGCCCGAGCAGCAGGATGTTGCTCTTGGCCAGCTCGAGGCCGTCGTCTCTGCCCCGGTCGCCCGACTGCACCCGCTTGTAGTGGTTGTACACCGCCACCGAGAGGGCCTTCTTCGCCTTGTCCTGACCGATGACGTAGGCGTCGAGGAACTCGTAGATCTCCCTCGGCTTGGGCAGGTTGTCCCACTTGAGCTCGGAGGACTCGGACAGCTCCTCCTCGATGATCTCGTTGCAGAGATCGATGCACTCATCGCAGATGTAGACGCCTGGACCGGCAATGAGCTTCTTGACTTGCTTCTGACTCTTTCCGCAGAAAGAGCACTTCAGCAGGTCTCCCCCGTCGCCGATGCGTGCCACCCCAGATACTCCTTTGCGTGGGACCGCCCTGCTCATGCGAGCAGTGTCGCCGGACATCCTCCGGACTAGGCCGAACCGCTCAGGTTTCGACGTTACCGTCTTCTGGGCCCTCAGTGAGCCCCCTAGCGGCGAGTCGCACCGGAACGTGCCCTATTGGGCAGCGCTCCGGCGCGTCACGTCTCGTCTAGGAAGCTACGGCCTGAGCTCGTTTCTTCCTGGACGGGATGATGTCATCGATCAGACCATACGCCTTCGCCTCGTCCGCGTTGAGAATTTTGTCGCGTTCGATGTCCTTGCGGACTTCGGCGGATGGCTTGCCGGTGTGCCGGGCCACGATGTCCTCGAGCAGCGTGCGCATGCGCAGGATCTCGCGGGCCTGGATCTCGATGTCGCTGCCCTGGCCGCCGCCCTCGGTGGACGGCTGGTGGATCAGCACCCGGGCGTTGGGCAGCGCGAACCGCTTGCCCGGGGTGCCGCCGGCCAGCAGCACGGCCGCGGCGGAGGCGGCCTGGCCGAGGCAGATGGTCTGGATCTCCGACCGGACGAACTGCATCGTGTCGTAGATCGCCGTCATGGCTGTGAAGGAGCCGCCGGGCGAGTTGATGTAGATGCTGATGTCACGGTCGGGGTCGAGCGACTCCAGCGTCAGCAACTGGGCCATCACGTCGTTGGCCGACGCGTCGTCGATCTGCACTCCGAGGAAGATGATGCGGTCCTCGAAGAGCTTGTTGTACGGGTTCATCTCCTTCACGCCGTAGGACGTGCGCTCGACGAAGGAGGGGAGAACGTAACGGCTCTGGATGTTCATGTCAGCTCCCCCTTAGGAAACCGGGCCCGCGGAGGGCACCTGACGCGCACTGCGCACCACGTGGTCGATGAAGCCGTAGTCCTTGGCTTCCTCGGCCGTGAACCAGCGGTCGCGGTCGGAATCGGACTCGATCTGATCAAGCGGCTGGCCCGTGTGGAAGGCGATCCGCTCGGCCAGCGTCTTCTTCACGTAGAGCATCTGCTCGGCCTGGATGGCGATGTCGGCCGCGGTGCCCCCGATGCCGCCCGAGGGCTGGTGCATCATCACCCGGGCGTGCGGCAGTGAGTAGCGCTTGCCCCGCGCCCCGGCCGTGAGCAGGAACTGCCCCATCGAGGCGGCCATGCCCATCACAACCGTGGATACGTCGTTCGGTACGTATTCCATCATGTCGTAAATCGCCATGCCCGCACTCACCGAGCCCCCCGGCGAGTTGATGTACAGCGTGATGTCGCGGTCGGGGTCGTCGGCCGCGAGCAGCAGCAGCTCGGCGCAGATGCGGTTGGCGATCTCGTCGTTGACCTCCTGCCCGAGCACGATGATGCGCTCGCGGAGCAGGCGCTGGTAGAGCTGGTCCTCAAGCCGGAAGGCGGAGCCGTTCTCACGGCCTTGAGACTCAGGCTGATAGAAGGTCGGCGGGCTGGTCACAGCGTCACCTTCCGATGCGTCGTAATCGATTGGCTTTGCTTGTGACCTTAACGCGCGCCGCCCATAGCTCATGCCCGGTCCCCGGGCTGTTCGCTGACGGCGCAGGTTCGGGCAGGTACTGATCTGTTGCCCTTCGTTGGCTTCTATGCCTCTTTGCGGCTTCGCCGCCTTCGCCGGCGCGGCAGGTTTTCGCGCTGCTCAGGAGGCTGGCGGATGGCCGTCCCGGCTTTTTGGGGAATGGATGCCCTCGCTGGACCGGACGGAGGCGCGGGCCATGCTTCGGCCGGTGTTCCTTGGCGGGATGGTCGGCGACTTTTGGGACTCGCACGGGTTCGCCGGGGCGCGCGGGTTCGCCGGGGTCCGACGCGGGCGGGAGCCGTGGCGGGGCTCGGCGTGAGGTGGGCCCGCCCCGGACTCGGGCGAGAGGGCTCGTGGGACCCGTGCTGCGGGGCGCTGAGGGGCGGCCGGGGGCGCCGGCGGGGCGGGGCGGTCTTGGCGACGGCCTCCGTTCGCGTCAGGGGCCGTCTGAGCGCCCCAGCGCCGTTGAGGCCGACTCGGGTGTCGCCAGGCGCCGTGCCGCCGCAACGGAAGAAGCCTCCGGACCCGCGCGGGTCCGGAGGCTTCGGAGATGTCGGGCCGGCGGGACGGAGCCGCCGGTCGCGCCCGGGGCGTCAGGCCTGGGGCTTGGTCTCCGCGTCGCCGTCGGAGTCGGCGGGCTCCTCGACGACCTCCTCACCGTTGATCTCGGTGTAGATGGCCTTGAGGTCCACCTCGTTGCCGTCGGTGTCGACCACCTTGGCCGCGTCGCCCAGCACCGCCTTGGCCTTGTCGCGGACGATCTCGACCATGGCCAGCGTGAGCTGGTCGTTGTCGGCGAGGTGCTTGGCCAGCTCGTTGGGCTGGACGCCCATCTCCATGGCCCGGCGGACCACGAAGTTGGTCAGCTCCTGCTCGGAGACGCCCAGCTCCTCGCTCTTGACGATCTTGTCGAGCACGAACCCGACCTTGATGGCCCTGGCGGAGTTGGTCTCGAACTCGGCGAAGCGCTCCTCCTCCGTCGTCTGGTAGAGACGGAAGAAGGCGTCGCGGCTGAGGCCGCTCTCGGACACCTGGTGGTCGAGGTTGTGCTTGCGGGCGTCGACCTCGGCCTTGAGCGCGCTGTCCGGCAGCGGGATGTCGACCTTCTCGAGCAGCGTGTCGAGCGCCTTCTCGCGGGCCTGGACGACCTGGTCGATCAGCTTGTTGCGCCGGGCCTGCTCGCGGATGCTGGACTTCAGCTCGTCGAGCGTGTCGAACTCGCTGGCGAGCTGGGCGAACTCGTCGTCGAGCTCGGGCAGGACCTTCTCCTTGACCGACTTGACGTTGATGATCACGTCGGCTTCCTCGCCGGCGTTCTCGCCGCCGACCAGCTCGGTCTTGAAGCTCTTCTCCTCGCCCGCGGACATGCCTTCGAGCGCGGTGTCGAGGCCCTGCAGCACAGAGCCGGCGCCGACCTCGTAGGAGACCTCGCTGGCCTGCTGCTCCTCGATGTTCGCGCCGTCGATCTCGGCGCGCAGGTCCATGACGACGAAGTCGCCGTTGGCAGCGGCCCGCTCGACGCCGGTCAGCGTCGCGAAGCGCTGGCGGAGCGCGTCGAGCTGGGTGTTGACGTCTTCGTCGGAGACCTCGGCGGAATCGACCGTGACCTCGGCCCCCTGGTAGTCGGGGACCTCGAAGTTGGGCCGGATGTCGACCTCGGCGGTGAACTCGATCTGCTCACCGTCGTCGATCTTCGTGACCTCGATGTCGGGCTGGCTGACCGGGAAGACGTCGACCTCGTCGACCGCCTGGCCGTACAGCTTGGGCACCGCGTCGTTGAGGGTCTCCTCCAGCACTACCGCCCGGCCGAAGCGCTGCTCGATGATGCGGGCCGGAACCTTGCCAGGCCGGAACCCGGGGACGCGCACCTGCTGCGCGACCTTCTTGTACGCCGCATCCATGCTCGGGCGCAGCTCCTCGAACGGCACCTCGACGGTGAGCTTGACCCGGGTCGGGCTGAGCTCCTCGACAGCGGTCTTCACGGAATGGTCTCCTTGATCAAGCTACGAGTGATCGCGGACGCGTCCATCGAATCGATACGGCTCGCGCGCCGCGCCCACATGAGCGGTGTTGGGCATGCTCCGCAACGGCGGCATCCAACGCCGATGGCCAGTCTAGGGCAGATGCACACCCAACCACGACGCCGCCGCGGTCAGAACTCGTCCGCAATCGTCCTCAGCAGCTCGATCGTCTCATCCGGGGTGGTGCTCACGGCGCACAGCCGCTCCATCACCTCGGTGTATCGGTCTACGTCCTCACGCTTGTCGAGGTAGAGCGCACTGGCGAGCTGCTCGACGTACACGACGTCGGGCAGGTCGGTGTCGGGGAAGCGGAGGATGCTGAACGCGCCGCCCTCCGCGCTGTGCCCGCCGAAGCTGAACGGCATGATCTGGATCGTGATGCTCGGCTGGCGCATCAGGTCGATGAGGTGCTCCAGTTGGGCCCTCATCACCTCGGCCCCGCCGATGGGCCGGCGCAGCGCGGCCTCGTCGATCACCGCCCAGAAGATCGGCCCGTCGGACCGATCGAACATCCGCTGGCGTTCCAGCCGGAGATCCACCCTCCTGGCGATCTCCTCCACCCCGATGCCCGCCGAACCGGCGGTCACCACAGCCCGTGCGTACTCCTTGGTCTGCAACAGTCCCGGCACGAACTGGACCTCGTAGGTCCTGATCCGGGCGGCGGCCTCTTCGAGACCGACGTACGCCTGGAACCACGTGGGCAGGACGTCGTTGAAGCGGTGCCACCAGCCCGGCTCGTTGGCGGTGGCGACCAGGTCGAGTACGGCGGAGCGGGCCTGCTGATCCATGACCCCGTAGAGGGTCAGCAGGTCCGCGACGTCACGTTCCTTGAACCCCACTCGGCCGAGTTCCATCCGGCTGATCTTGGATTCCGACCCTCGGATGAGGTGGCCGGCCTCCTCGCGAGTGACGTTCTTCGCTTCCCTGAGCTTGCGCAGTTGGGAGCCCAGGAGGATGCGCAGCGCCGTCGGCCCGGAACCCGGCTGGTTCTGCGTCACTTTGCCTCCTATCAAGGTCCGCACACACAGTGACACCACATTGCCAGGTATGACAAGGTCTCAACCTCGTGTCCGATTCGGATATCTATGCCCTAAAACGGTGCTTGCTACTGCACATTGCACTTGCACGTGCATTTGGGTCTTGCAGGTGCAGCGTTCGTGACCCATGATGGCTTAGTGCATATTGGGCCAAACATGCACTAACCGAGGTTGAACTGGGAGGTATCGGCGGCATGGTGGAGGACCCTCTGGCCACTGCCGATTGCCTGCAGATCACCCGTGAGGTGGGCTTCGACCGGCTGCTCATGGGTGGCAAACCGTACACGACCTCGTGTCCGCTGCCCTTCCAGGCCGACTCGGTGAAGACCGCCAGGGACGTGACCCGCTCGACTCTGCGCGGCTGGGGCCTGCACGAGCTGAGCGACGACGCCGCGCTCGTCGTCTCGGAGCTGGTGACGAACGCGGTCAGGTACGCGATGCGCGCCGCGGGCAGGAGCGAGATCGAGTTGCTGCTGATGCGGGTCGCCCCCCACGTGCTGCTCGCCGTGGCCGACCCGAGCGACGAGGTCCCGCGGCGCAAGGAGCCGGACTTCATCTCCGAGAACGGGCGCGGGCTCTACATCGTGGAGACGTACAGCCAGTGCTGGGGCTGGGACCCGCTGGCCCGCGGCGGCAAGGCCGTCTGGGCGCTGTTCCGCGCCGACGCCTGAGCCGCCGGGACCGTCAATCGCCGGTGACGCCGTCGATACGCTCGCGTAGCAGGTCGGCGTGGCCGTTGTGGCGGGCGTACTCCTCGATCATGTGGACGAGGATCCAGCGGTGCGTGCACTCCTGCCCGTTGCGCTCGCCCGCGGCGTCCAGCGGCTTGGCGGCCGAAATGGCGCGCGCATGCCCGATCTCCTCCTGCCACGTGGCGAACGCCTCCTTCACCGAGGCGGTGTCCACCTCGGCGAAGTCGGCGTCGTTGTCGCGGTCCTTGTCCCAGAGCTTGGGCAGGTCCTCGCCGTTGAGCACGCGCCGGAACCAGGAGCGCTCCACGTGCGCCATGTGCCTGACCAGGCCCAACAGGGACAATGTCGAGGGCGGCGCGGAGCGCAGGCGCAACTGCTCGTCCGACAGGCCCGCACATTTGAGGGCGAGGGTCGCGCGGTGCCATTCGAGCCAGTTGTTCAGAACGGTCGGCTCGTCGCCGCTGAGCGGCGGAGGGATTCTGGTATCGGACACGACGTCAGACCTTATACGTTTTTGTCCTTTTTTACCTGGCCGGCGTCATACGTTTCCTGCCCGGCCTCCGTGGCGGGCAGGCTTTGGGAGCGTTCCCACATCCCCCTGGCAGCTCAACGCCCGGCGACCAGCGACCAGAGTCGCGCCGTGCTCTCCCGGCGTCCCCAGGCGATCACCGCGCTGAGCACGAGCGCGACGAGCGGCATGACCACCCCGCCCTTGGACACGAACGCCTCGGTCAGCGTCGCGCAGACGGTCAACCCGACGAACGCCAGCCCCGCCACCCCGGCGAGCCTCGGCACGAGCAGCCCCACGGCCCCCGCCACCTCCAGCACCCCGGTCAGGTGACGGAACCAGTCGCCGAACCCGATCGCCTCGAACGTGGACGCGGCAGGCTCGGCGTTGGTGAACTTCGCCATGGCGGACATCACGAAGAAGCCCGCCACGGCGATCTGCAGGACCCACAGGCCCACGTTCGCTACGCGGCCGCCGGCGGTCTGGTGCGGTGTGGTGGTCATGGTCCCCGTCCTTCTTGATCCTTGTCTGCCTCCGACGCTACGGACGGTGGACGGCGGGGAGAATCGCGCTAGATACCTGAAGGGGTGTACCTAGGTGCACCCCGAGCCGGGGAGGCGCGGACGAAGTCTCCTGACGGCAGTCGAACCGGCCACCGGGGTGCGACAGTCACGCGGTTGGGCACGCAGCAGGCCCCTTCCACGCTGGAATGGGCCTGTGAGCTGGTCGGGGCGACAGGATTCGAACCTGCGACTTCTTGCTCCCTAGCCATCTCGAACACCCGTCTCTTCAGGATGAAAGTCCAGGTCAACGCGCTAGAAACGTCCGCTGACGTACGCCTGCGTTCGAGATCATTCACTGCGATTGTCAAGCAGAACCTCAAGCAGGCGGGTGACCGCTACCAGGGCTGCTCGGAGCTTCGCCCGGCGCTTCAGGCCGTGCTTCGCACGGGAGAGGCGCTGCAACATGTTTCAGCAGCTCTCCCAGGCTCACCGAGCGTGGACGAGGACGCTCCGGGTCAGCCCCTTCTACGCGTATGCAGGTGTGTTCTCGCGCCAGCCACTGCTCATCCATAGGCGCGCCCATGATGGCCTCCGCCGTCATCAGCGACGCCGTGCCGTAGTTGGTCTGCCACCCCTCCAGGCCGCTGGGGGTGGTGCTCATCCAGCGCTCCACCGTCTCCTGGTCGGGCGTGGCGTCGTACTCCCACCCAGTGCCCTCGAAGCTCACTACAACGCGACCCTTTTCCCTGTACGTGACGAAGGGTGGACCGAAGTCACTCCAGCCGACGTCCAGGCACACGCCTGCCTGAGAGAGGCGGGCCTGCGCGCCGGTCCCCAGGAAAGGCAGCCCTGGCTCCAGGAGGACGACGCCATGACCGAGCGCACCGACGAGGAGCAGAGGTATTCCTTCATCGAGATAAAAGTGCGTGTCCTCGTTGGCCTCACTGAGCGTGGCGGACGTCACCAGGTGATGGCTTCCCCCATAGAGGGCGAGGACATCGTCCAGGGTGGCGCCCGTGCACCAGGTGATCCAGGTGGTATTCCCTAAGGCGTCGGCCACCTGCTCGTAGTCAGTCACGGCGTGATCTTGCCGTTCACTACGGGAGACAGCAAGAGCTGGACGCTTCGCTCATCTCCCGCCTGGTCGGCCACAGCAGCACGGCGACGACCGAAGCCGTCTACCGGAAGCAGATCCGTCCCGTGGTCCAGTCGGGGACTGTGGCGATGGATCGCATCTTTGGAACGCTTCAAACCTCATAGACAAGCAGATCGACAAGCAGAAGGCCCCTCCCGATCCGGGAGGGGCCTATGAGCTGGTCGGGGCGACAGGATTTGAACCTGCGACTTCTTGCTCCCAAAGCAAGCGCGCTGCCAAGCTGCGCCACGCCCCGTTTCGCCGAGTGCGCATGCGCTCCGCGACTCCGGTACGCTTACGCCCTGACGACCGGATGAAGTCTAGACCAGAGTTCGACCGGTTCGCGCGGACGTAGCTCAATGGTAGAGCCCTAGTCTTCCAAACTAGCTACGCGGGTTCGATTCCCGTCGTCCGCTCCAAAACCGAAAGGCCAGGTCAATCCCATGAGGTGACCTGGCCTTCGTGATCTCCGCTACTTCTTCTTGATCTTCCGTGCCCGTTGCGTGCCCGATGCTTTCTTGCCGTGCTCCTTCCGTGCCCCCTTCAGCGCCTTGCCGAGCGCCTGCGCGATGACCTGGTCACGTTCCTGGGTGGCGTGCTGATAGATCAGCGCCGCTCGCGTGGAGGAGTGCCCCATACGGGTCATCAGCTCTCGCAGGCTCGCACCTGTGGACGCGGCGAGGGTGTTTCCCGCGTGCCGGAGGTCGTGGAAGAGAAGATCGGGCAGTCCCACCTTGATCTGGACCTTGTTCCAGATGCGTCGGAAGGCTGAGCGCCGCAGCAGGCCGCCCTTGGGGCCGATGAAGACGTGGCCGTTCTCTCCTGGTTCGGCGTACCGCTCCAGATGTCTCCGAAGGTCGGGGAGGATCTCCGGAGGGATGGCTACCACCCGACGACCGGCCCGAGACTTGGGCGTGTCGTCCACGAGCTTGCCGCCGTTCAGTTCGGCCAGAGTGCCGACGACACGGACGACGGCCGCGTCCAGGTCGAGGTTCTTACGGCGGAGCCCCGCCAGTTCGCCCCACCGGAGGCTGGTGAAGGTGCCGAGGAGCACGAGCGCCCGGTATCGCTCGGGTACGGCGTCGGCGATCTCCAGCACCTTGGCCAGCGGGATCGCCGGCCGCTCTGGAGTGTCAGGAACAGACGCTCCCTTGATCCGGCACGGGTTGCGCCTGATCAGCTCATCGGCCACCGCCGTGTTCATGATCGACTTGAGGAGCTGATACGCCTTGGGCACCGTGGACTGTCCCACCGCGCCGAGGCGTTCCTTGCGCCACTGCCGGACGTCCGCGTCCTTGATCTCGCCGATCTGCCGCTTGCCGAAGGTCGGCATGAGGTGATTCTTGAGGAGACTTCGGTAGAGCCCCTCCGTGGTCCTCTTGATCACCCGGTCATCGACCCATTGGGTCGCGTAGACCTCGAACGAGATCATGCCGCCGTCCGGGTTCATCCATTCTCCGCGCTGGATCTCCGTCTCCTTGAGCACGAGCCAACGATTCGCCTCGCGCTTGGTGGCGAAGGTAAACGGTGCTGGTCGGTCTGCCCCGTCAGGTGCCAGGTAGCGGGCCTGATAGCGCCCTGAGGGCAGCAGGCGGACGCGACCAAAGCGCCTCTTGGGCGAGCTGGACTTGGCGGGACGCTTGGGTTCTTCGGGCGTGGCAAGTGCGCTCTTGGCCACTACGCGGCCCTCCTACGGCACGTGGTGGTGATCGGTTCGACGAGCCCCGCCGCGATGAACGCTTCAAGCGCTGCTTCGGGGATGCGGACATTGCGTCCGACGTGGATGAAGGCGATCCGCCGTTCCTCGATCAGTCGTCGAGGGAAGCGGACGGAGGTGTTCAGCCGTTCGGCGGCCTGTTCCACGGTGAGCAACCGGCCCCGAGCCCAGTCGGGGAGCGTGGAGGGGGTCATGCCGCACTCCGCGTGTGCTCAGTTGCCGAAAGATCTTGGCCATCTGCTTGGGCTTGGAGTTGGGCCATGTGGGCGCGCCAGCGCTGCCGTTCGGCCACCGTCCGCAGGAGTCGCATTGCCAGCGGGGGCACGTTGGCGTCACCGGCCGGGACGGGCTTCCAGACGTAACGGTGTGGGTCTGTTGGCTGGTTGGTTCGGCCAAGGGCTTCCAGGACCCAGGTACGGCGGTCCTGCTTGTGCTCGGCCAGGGTCTTGTTCGACCACTTGCGGGAGACCAGGACGCGGCGCCCGGCGTAGCCGAGGTGATCGGGCTTGTGTGCCTTGCCCCGGCACCGGCCGGGGACCATGCCGGGCTTGGCGTCCTTGGGTTGGATGCCATAGCGCAGCCAGTTCGCGCAGGTGGGCGAGCAGGGCTCGAACCGCAGTGCTTCCAGCAGCCGCGCCGTGTGCTCACGCTGCGCCGGGTCGTCCGCGTCGAGACCTTCCCCGAGAGACTTGGTCAGGTACTTCGACAGGTACCGGATGCACTGGTCCGCGTCCGGGGTGCCGGCCAGCACGCCCTGAACGTCCACCTGGTCGCCGAAGCGCACCACGTGCAGAGGTTCGGCCGCCTCGGCGTCGAGCTGGTCAAGCGCCTCGTCCCAGGTCGGCAGTACCTCTCCCGTATCAGGGTTGAGGTAGCCGACGCCGTTCTCCCAGACCGGCACGTGATCGCCGTCGAACACGACCTGATCGGCCGATGGCCACCACACTTGGTGATAGGTGGCCGCCGCGATCTGCTTGACCTCCGCGCGTGGCAAGGTGCCCCGGATAGCCATGTGCAGGTGCGGGGCGAGCCGCTTTTGGGGTTCGACACTGGCGAAGTACTGCACGTCGTAGCCCGCCACACGGCGAAGGTTCTGCACGAACCGGTCCACCAGCTTGGAGAAGTGCAGCGCATCTCAAGCGGCGGCGCTGCGCGCCGCCGTACCTCCGGCCCTCCGCCCGCCCGCCGTCCGGGCG
>NZ_BAAAZP010000003.1:14844-96370 GCF_039536965.1 Nonomuraea antimicrobica
CCCCGGCCCTCCGCCCGCCCGCCGTCCGGGCGTGCGGCCTGGGGGCCGGTCCCGGACGGCGGCGGGACACCGGGCCGGGCACCGCACGCCGGCCTCGCCGCACTTCCCGAACGCGCCGACCGGGGTTGCCGCGCCGCCGCACAGATGCAGCCCGACGATCGCCACTGCATGGCTGGACGCCGCACATGGTTGGGGGCGATCGACGATCCAGGGTTCGTTCCTCACCCTGGCTCACCGAGGAACGTGGCTGATCACCGCGTGCAGTCGCCCGGCTCAGCCCGCTGGGCCACGCCCACGTGAATTTCCTGGGCCGCTATGCCATCGCTTCGTCCGGGCCTTCCGAGGGACTGCGCGAACTCGGCGAGATCCCCGATCTTCCCGAGATGAACAGCGGCGCGGTGCGAAGGGAGAGCTGACGGAAAGCCTTCCCCGTGGGAGCCGATCAGCGAGTCAGGTCTGTGTCGCGTTCAACGAGGTAGACGTTCGTCAGCTCAGGCAGAACTCGTTGCCCTCGATGTCCTGCATCACGAGGCACGACTCGTTTTCTTCATCGGCGGGCAGGAGCCGCACGCGTTTCGCGCCGAGAGGGATCAATCGTGCGCATTCGGCCTCGAGGGTTGCCAGGCGCTCTGCACCGACGAGTCCGGTGCCGACCCGCACGTCAAGGTGCAGCCGATTCTTGGCGACCTTGCCTTCGGGAACGCGCTGGAAGTACAGCCGCGGACCGACATCCGAGGGGTCGCTGCATGCGAACCATGAGTCCCGCTGCTCGGGCGGCAGCGTGCGATTGAAGTCGTCCCAACTGGCGAACCCCTCAGGCGGTGCCGGCGCGACATACCCCAACACCTCGCACCAGAAGCGACCGACACGCTCAGGTGAAGCGCAATCGAAGGCGACTTGAATCTGCTTAACGGACACCATGGGAAAATCCTCCCATAGATCTATGCATACCGTGATCGCCCACCGTGCACCCCGGCCGGAGTGGCGAAGTCCTGGAAGATCCACAGCTCCAGCCTGAACGCCTCGCTCGTCGAAGGGTTGCGAGATGGCCTTCGTTATCTGGCAAGACCAAGATCGAATGGCCATGGTGAGCAGGGAATCATCCCTCGCCTTGCGCGATCCTGACGCCGACGACTCCGACGACGAGGATTGATGGGGATGCCCCCGCGCCGGGTCCCGAACATCTCCGCGCCCAAGGGGTGCCCGTCAAGGACGAGGACGTATGGGCAGTTCCATCAGTGTCGGGTGCGCTACCGCCGATGACGGGCGCGGTTGCTGTCTGCTTCCGAGTTGCGGCTGGTACCAACGTGGACTCAGGCGTGTCTTTCATGATCCGGAATATGCGCGGAACGATCTACGGGGGCGGCGCCCTGTCGACTGGCTGCGCCGCAGGTCAGGGTTCGTGGCGAACTGGAACGGGCGACGCCCTGTAAAACCGTCGCCAGTGGGCGCGCGTGCCCGTTGCGTGCCCGATAGGGCGGTGATCAAGGGGGAGTAGCGGGGACTCGCGGGCAGGGCCGCACTGCCTCTGACCAGAGCAGGAGCACGTCAGGGGATCACGAGCCGAAATCTTCCAAACTAGCTACGCGGGTTCGATTCCCGTCGTCCGCTCTCGACGGCGAAAGGCCAGGTCGGCCCCCTGATGCGACCTGGCCTTCGTGATCTCCGCCACTCCGAGTACGGCCATCGACCCGGCGACCCGCTCGCGACCGACACGTCGTCGGGTCAGGTGGAGCCGCACAGCCTGTTGAGCTCGGCGGCGTCGGTGTTGATGTCCGCGATCACCTGGTTGGGATCGCCGCCGACCATGCCGGTCAGGCGGAAGTGCAGTTCCTGGAATTCGCGGGCCAGCAGACTGATCTTCGCCCCCACCACCCCTTCCGCGTCGAGGACCGCGCTCATCAGGTCGAGGTATGCCTGGCGAGCCGCCGCTGCCTGGCTGCTGCGGACGCTCCCGGCGTTCCGCTGGTATGCGGTCAGCGCCGCCGCCGCGTCCTCGCAGCCGCCGGGCCGGACCGCTGACAGCAGCGGGGAGGAAGCCGGGGCCTCTCGTGCGGGGCTGGCCGGCTGAGGCTCTCGCGTGGGGCTCTCCGGCTGGGGCGTGCTGGACTCAGGCGATGAGCTGCGGGTCGGCGGTTCGGGGCGGGTGGTGTCCGGATCTGGTGACCATGACGGCGGGGTCGGGGCAGGGGCCACCGGGTCGGGCTGAGGCTGGGGCGGCGGCACCAGGTAGGCGACCAGCGCGACCAGGGCGGCGAACGCAGCCGCGAGAGCGCTCACTGCCGTCCAGTCCAGACGGGAGCCTGCGCCTCCGCGCGCCGGCCGCGCTGATCTGTTCTCCGTCATGCCCTCATCGTGGCCGAGCCGCCGACCTCGGTCCAGAATGCCACCCGTCGGCCTTCTCACATCGCACTCGCCATGGCGGCGGGCCTCGAACCGGCTCGGGAGCCCCAGAGCGGCCGGGCCAGAGATATAGGGAGAGTGCGGGTCGCGGGAGCGCTCTATGATCAGCTCATGCGCGGCGGGCTCGGCGAGACGTTGGCGGTGCTCGGTTTCGGGCTGGGGATGCTGCTCACGCCGTTCGTGCGCCGGTGGGCGGCGTCCGACGGCGGTGGTGGCCCGCTCGGCGAGGTCCTGCTCGTGTGTGAGGCGCTGTTCTCGGTCGCGTTCCTCTTCGGCCTGGTTCGCCTCCTGATCCGTGGCGGGCGATGGCTGGCCAGGGCGTCGGTACGACGCGGGCGGCGTCACGAAGAGTCACCCTGACGGTCGACGCGGACGTGCCGACAGGCTCCGGACCGTCCGGCAGATGACCCTCGGGTTACCCGGGCGCGGCCCGGTCCGGCCCGATGGACTTCCAGGATTCGGCGGTCGCTTCGGCGAGGTCGCGGATGCGCTGCCCGTACGCGTCGTGGCCGTCGGAGACGAAACCGCCGTCCCCGTCGTGCGGAAGGTCGCAGAAGCTCGTACGGAAGCGCTCTGGCGGCCCGTGCGGCGGCAGCGGCTCGTACGGTTCGAGCGGCCGCAGGTCGTAGCCCGACCGCGCCCGATGGTTGTTGCGCGCCACCTGGTGGGCCGCGAAGCGGAGGAGGGCGTCGAGGCCCCGGTCGAGGTAGTACTGCAGCATCCGGAACTGGCCGTCGAGGTGCTTCTCGTGCCCCCTGGAGGGGTGCTGCAGGAGATACACGCAGACGACGACCGCGTGCCACGGGCGCATCCGCGGATCCAGTTGTTCGTCGACCAGGATCGCGTGGTAGTAGTCGGCGCACAGGCCGAGCGGCCCGGCGGTCGCGCCGCAGTCGCAGCAGTCGCGTGGAGCCATGGCGGGCAATATAGGCGGGCGACGCGGGCCCCGTCGAAGGCATTTCCGCTTTGACCGCGCTCGTAAGCTGTTGATCGATGCGTGCGCGACCGATCTCCCGTGAGGCCCTCGTCGAGGAGCTGGCCGAGCTGATCGCCGCACGGCCGCCGGGCGCGTGGGTGCGGGTGGCCGTCGACGGGGCGCCCGCCACGCGGCCCGGTGCGCTGGCCGACGAGCTCGTCTCCCCGCTGCGGCTGCGCGGGCGGCCCGTGGTGCGGGTGTCGGCGGGCGACTTCCTGCGTCCGGCCTCCCTGCGCCTGGAGTACGGCCGCACCGACCCCGACGCCTTCTACGACGACTGGCTCGACGTCAAGGCGCTGCGGCGGGAGGTGCTGGAGCCGCTGGACCCCGGTGGCTCGGGCCGGGTGCTGCCCGCGCTGTGGGACAGCGGGATCGACCGGGCCTTCCGCGTGCCGTACTTCGAGCTGCCGCCCGGCGGAGTGGTGGTGGTCGACGGGACGCTGCTGCTGGGGCGAGGGCTCGCGGTCGAGGTCGGCGTGCACCTGTGGTTGTCGGTGGCGGCGCTCGAGCGCGGCACCCCGCCGGGCGAGCGGTGGCGGCTGCCCGCCTACGAGCGTTACGAGCGGGAGGCGCGGCCCCAGGAGGCGGCCGACGTCGTGGTGCGGGCCGACCACCCCGACAGGCCGGCGGTGCTGGTCCCCGACGGTGCTGGAACGCGGCGCGCGAGCGGCGCAGACTGAGACGATGATCCCCAGCGACTGGTACAACATCGTTCCCGATCTGCCCGCGCCGCCTCCGCCACCGCTGCATCCCGGCACACGCCTGCCGATAGGTCCGGAGGACCTGGCCCCGCTGTTCCCGATGGAGCTGATCGGGCAGGAGGTCAGCGGCGAGCGGTTCGTCCCGATCCCGCAGGAGGTGCTGGACGTCTACCGCCTGTGGCGGCCGACGCCGCTGATCCGGGCGCACAGGCTGGAGAAGGAGCTGGGCACGCCGGCCAGGATCTACTACAAGTACGAGGGCGTCTCCCCTGCCGGGTCGCACAAGCCGAACACGGCCGTGCCGCAGGCGTTCTACAACGCGCGCGAGGGCGTGCGGCTGCTGACGACCGAGACCGGCGCGGGGCAGTGGGGGTCGGCCCTGGCGTTCGCCTGCGCCCAGTTCGGCCTGGAATGCCGGGTCTGGATGGTACGGGCGTCGTACGACCAGAAGCCGTACCGTCGCTCTCTCATGCAGGTGTACGGCGCGACCGTCCACCCCAGCCCCTCCCCCGTGACGGGAGCGGGCAGCAAGGTGCTGGCCGACGACCCCGACTCCCCGGGCAGCCTGGGGATCGCGATCAGCGAGGCGGTCGAGGTGGCCGGGGCGACGTCCGACGCCCGGTACGCGCTCGGCTCGGTGCTCAACCACGTCCTCATGCACCAGACTGTGATCGGCGAGGAGGCGCTCGCCCAACTGCCCGAGATGCCGGACCTGGTCGTCGGCTGCGCCGGCGGCGGCTCGAACTTCGCCGGTCTCGCCTTCCCTTTCCTGCGCGAGAAGCTGGCCGGCCGGATCGGCACGGTGTTCCGCGCGGTCGAGCCGGCCGCGTGCCCGTCGTTCACGCGCGGCGCGTACGCCTACGACTTCGGCGACGCGGCCGGGTTCACGCCGCTGCTCAAGATGCACACGCTGGGGCACACGTTCGTGCCCGACCCGATCCACGCCGGGGGCCTGCGCTACCACGGCATGTCGCCGCTGCTGTCGCACATGTACGAGCTGGGCCTGTTCGAGGCGGTCACCCGTGCCCAGAACGAGTGCTTCGCGGCCGGGGTGCGCTTCGCCAGGACCGAGGGCATCGTGCCGGCGCCCGAGCCCACGCACGCGCTGGCCGAGACGATCGCCGAGGCGCTGCGGTGCAAGGAGAGCGGCGAGGAGAAGGTCATCCTGACCGCGCTGTGCGGCCACGGCCACTTCGACCTGGGCGCGTACGACCGTTATCTGGCCGGCGAACTGGACGACTACTCGCTGCCGCAGGAGCGCATCGACCGGGCGCTGGCCGAACTGCCGGGGTGACGGCCACGGGGAGGTGGCCGCTTCCCTGGGGAAGGGCGGCCACCGGCCCGTCATCGCGCCGTGGGACGCTTGCCGTGGTTCGCCTTCTTCTTCTTGCGGGCCTTGCCCTTGCGTGCTCGCCTGGCCATGTGCTCGCCTCCACTGATCGGTACGGGCTGATCGGTACGGGCTGATCGGTACGGCGTGAAGCTCCCAACGTCCCTCTCCAAGAGAGTCAGTGCAAGCGCGCCGCACGACCTAACATTCCCCAACAATTACGTGTCATAATTTGGTGGAATCTGTTGGAAGGAAGTGGGCGTGCTCGCACAGCAGCGTCAGCAGACGATTCTCGAACGCGTGCGCAGCAACGGCGGCGTCCGGGTGGCCGACCTCGTACGCGAGCTGGGCGTCTCCGACATGACCATCCGCCGCGACCTCGAGGTGCTGGCCGAGCGCGGGCTGCTGGAGAAGGTGCACGGCGGCGCGACCGCCCTGGGCCCCGGCTCGACCGAGGAGCCCGGCTTCACCGCCAAGTCCGCCCGCCAGCAGCAGGAGAAGGAGGCCATCGCGCGGCACGCGGCCAGGCTCGTCCGGCCGGGCACCGCCGTGGCGCTGTCGGCCGGCACCACCACGTGGGCGCTGGCCCACCACCTGGTCGCCGTGCCCGAGCTGACCGTGATCACCAATTCGATCCCGGTCGCCGAGGTCTTCCACCGCAACCCGCGCGCCGACCGCACCGTCGTGCTGACCGGCGGCGTGCGTACGCCGTCCGACGCCCTGGTGGGCCCGGTCGCCGTGGCCGCGATCCGCCGCCTGCACGTGGACACGCTCTTCCTGGGCGTGCACGGGATGAGCGTGCGGGCCGGGTTCACCACGCCCAACCTGCTGGAGTCGGAGACCGACAGAGAGCTGGTCACGGCGGCGAGCCGGCTGGTCGTCCCGGCCGACCACACCAAGTGGAACACGGTGGGCATCAGCACCATCGCCGAGCTGAGCGAGGCCGACGTGGTCATCAGCGACGCCGGGCTGCCCGAGGAAGCACGTACCGAGCTGGCCGAACGGGCCGGAGAACTGATCATCGCGGAGGGCTCGCCGTGAAGCGCACCATCACCCATCTGGCCGACGGCCGGGAGCTGATCTATTTCGACCGGCGCGACGACGCCGACCGGAGCGCGATCGACCGGCGTACGCTCGATCCCCGGCCGGTCGCCTCCGAGCTGCGCTACGACCCGCTGACCGAGGAGTGGATCGCGATCGCCGGGCACCGGCAGACGCGTACGTTCCTGCCGAGCGGCGGCACGGCCGAGTGCCCGCTGTGCCCGTCGTCGCGGACGCGGTCGTCGGAGATCCCGGCGTACGACTATGACGTGGCGGTCTTCGAGAACCGGTTCCCCTCCTTCTCCGGAAATTTCGGGGCCTATGGAGAGGCGGGCGGGCTTAGCGAGGTCCGTCCGAGGGTGGGGCGGTGTGAGGTGGTGTGCTTCACCTCCGACCACTCCTCCTCCTTCTCCCAGCTCTCCGACGCCCAGGTGGCGCTGGTCATGGAGGCGTGGGCCGACCGTACGGCCGAGTTGTCCGGGATCGACGGCGTGGAGCAGGTGTTCTGCTTCGAGAACCGGGGTGAGGAGATCGGCATCACGCTGGCCCACCCGCACGGCCAGATCTACGCCTACCCGTACGTCACGCCCAGGACCCGGCTGCACCTCGGCGCGGCGGCGCGGCACCGGGGGCCGGGCAACCTGTTCGCCGACGTGCTGGCCGCCGAGCGCGCGGCGGGGACGCGGGTGGTGGCCGCCAACGAGCTGTGGACGGCCTTCGTGCCGGCCGCCGCGCGGTGGCCGTTCGAGGTGCATCTCTACCCACACCGGCAGGTGCCCGACCTCGCGGCGCTCACCGAGGAGGAGCGGGCGGCGTTCGCGCCGCTGTACACCTCGGTGCTGCGGGCGTTCGACGGGCTGTTCGGGGTCGTGATGCCGTATGTCTCGGCCTGGCACCAGGCGCCCGTGCGTACCGGCAGGGAGCTGGCCTATCTGCACCTGGAGCTGTTCAGCATCCGGCGGGCGGCCGGCAAGCTGAAGTATCTCGCCGGGTCGGAGTCGGCGATGGGGGCGTTCGTCAACGACGTGCTGCCGGAGGAGGCCGCACGCATGCTCCGATCACAAGTAGATCACTAATAGATTTCTACTTAGGGTCGCATGACTCGTGATCTACCACTAATATCCCGATATGCACCGGCCGTAACAGCCGTTGCGGGCCTAATCCCGGGCGCCGCGCCCGGGAGCCGGGGACCCAATCGCACCCGGGGTGAATCCGCTCAGGCGGTAGGGAAACGCAGCTCCCATACCCGAACCCGTCAGCTAACCCGGCCGGCAGAGGGAGAGGAAACATCCACGTGGCGGCTTCGTCCCCCGCGAGTCTTGCCATCGGTCTCATCAGCGCCATCGCCGTCGCCGCCCTCCCCGCGGCCCCGGCCTCGGCGTCCACCTCACCGTCGATCAGGGTGTCGGCCGCCCCCAAGCCGACGGAGGCGCAGCTCCGCGCCCAGCTCAAAGAGCTGAACGCCAAGGTCGACAAGCTCATCGAGAAGTACAACCTCAAACGCGTCGAGCTGGCCAAGGCACAGGAGGCCGCCAAGACGGCCCAGGCCAAGGCGGAGGCCGCGGAGCAGGCCGTGACCACGGCCGAGCAGCGGGTCGCCGAGATCGCGCGCCTGCGCTACCAGACCGGCGACCTGTCGCTGACCTCCTTCATGCTCCCGACCGACGCGGGCAGCGCGGCCCTGCTCGAACAGCTCACCGCCGAGCAGCAGGCGGTCGTGGACAGCGTGGCCAAGGCCCGCGACGAGAAGAAGCGGGCCAGCGAGGAGGCCGCCGCGCTGGCCGCGCAGATCAAGTCCGACACGGCCGAGGTGGCCGGCCAGCGCGACGAGGCCGAGGACGTCATCAAGGACATCCAAAAGAAGCTGGAGGACCTGGTGCCGTACGGGACCGGGCGCAACTCCAACGGCTCCTGGGCGCCCGAGCTGCCGAACGGGTCCGACAACATCACCGCGCGGACCCGGCTGATGAAGGAGCAGCTCGACAAGAACTTCGCGCTGCCGTTCGCGGTGGGGTGTTTCCGCTCGGGCTCAAGCGGCGAGCACCCGCTCGGCCGCGCCTGCGACTTCATGATGAGCACGGGCGGCTCGATGCCCAGCGACGCCAACAACGCACTCGGCGACCGGATCGCCGAGTGGGCGCTGAAGAACAAGGACAAGCTCGGCGTCAAGTACGTGATCTGGAGGCAGCGGATCAACCAGGGCTCCGGCTGGAGCACGATGTCCGACCGCGGCAGCATCACCGAGAACCACTACGACCACGTGCACATCTCGATGTACTGATCGCGGCCCGCGATACGGAGGTCAGGGCAGGCGTTCGACGAGCGACTTGGGTGCGATGTGGCGGTAGGCGTCGGTGACGAGCTCCGCCACCTCGTCCCAGTCGATCAGCGGGACGTCGAGATAGACCCCCAGCCACCCCCGGTGCCCCACGTACGGCGGGCGGAAGAACCGCTCGGGCGCCTCCGCCACCAACTCCTCCTGCACCCCGGCGGGCGCGGCGCACCAGAAGGCCAGGCGGTCGTCGTGATGGTGGTCGGCGAACATCACGAACGTCTTCTTCCCCCGGACGAACCACGTCGGCTCCCCGTGGGAGAGCCGTTCGGTGGTCTCCGGCAGGGCCAGGCAGAGGGCCCGCAGCCGGTCGACGGTGTCCACCGCGGCCTCAGTTCGTCAGCGTGAGCGGGTTGACCAGGTCGGCGTAGACGAGCAGGCCCGCCATGATCATCATCACGATCGCGATCGCGTACGTCAGCGGCAGCACCTTGGCGATGTCCACGTAACCGGGCTCGGGCCGCCGCATGACCTTGGCGTAGGCCCGCTTGATGCCCTCCCAGAGGCCCCCTGCGATGTGACCGCCGTCGAGGGGCAGCAGCGGGATGAGGTTGAACATGCCGATCGCCAGGTTGAAGCCGGCCAGCAGGTTGACGAAGATGGCGATCTTCTTCTCGGTGGACAGGTCGGAGGCGAGGATCTCGCCGCCCATGCGACCCGCCCCGACCACGCCGACCGGGCCCTCGGGGTCGCGTTCGTCACCGGAGAAGGCCGCGTGCCAGACGCCGACCATCTTCTCCGGCAGGTTGAGCAGCGAGGCCGCCACCCGGCCCGTCAGCTCGCCCATGTAGCCGACGACCTGGCCGAGGCTCTGCCTCTCCATGACCTCGGTGGGCAGCACCCCGAGGAAGCCCACGTTCTTGTCGATCTTGCTGGGGTCTTCGGCGTTGGGCCGGTCCTGGACGATGAGCGTGACGTCGAGGGTCATCGGCTTGTCGTCGCGAACGATGCCGAGCTGCACCGCGCCGGCGCCGTGGGAGCGGATGAGGCGGGTGGCCTGGTCCCACGAGCCGATCTGCTGGCCGTTGAAGGAGACGATGCGGTCGCCGGGCTTCATGCCCGCCTGGGCGGCCGGCGTGGGCCTGTCGGCGGCGGTGCACTGCGTACGCTGCTCGGAGATCGGGATCACGCACGTGTTGGTGTCGGGCGAGACGATCGGGGCCCAGGTGGGCAGGCCGATGCCGACCAGCAGGATGCTGAAGAAGACGAAGGCGAGCACGAAGTTCATCGCCGGACCGCCCGACATGATGATGACCTTCTGCCACCACTTCTTGCGGTAGAAGACCCGGTCTTCGTCGCCCGGCCGCACCTCTTCCTGCGCGGCGTCGCGGGCCGACTCGATGAGACCCTGGAACGGGCCGGTGGCATTGCTCCTGAGCTTGGTGGGGTCGTCGCCCGGACGCGGCGGCAGCATGCCGATCATGCGGATGTAGCCGCCGAACGGGATCCACTTGATGCCGTACTCCGTCTCGCCCTTACGCCGTGACCAGGCCGTCGAGCCGAAACCCACCATGTACTGGGTCACCCTGACCCCGAAGATCTTGGCCGGCACCAGGTGGCCGAGCTCGTGCAGCGCGATGGAGAACATCAGCCCGAGCAGGAAGAGGATGATCCCCACGACGTAGAGCCAGTTCATCTAGGCGCGCTCCAGGGCAGACGGCAGGGCAGACGAAAGGTCCGACAGCCCCAGAGTAGTCGAACTCGGCACGCCCCATGGCGTACCGCTTTTGACGAGCATTGACAGCCCGCGATCAGCCGATCACCCTAAGAAACGACGGAGGGGGACGTCTTGATCCGCATACTGATCGCCGAACACCTGCCCTTGGTCCGCCGTGGCCTGCTCGCCACCCTCGGAGCCGAACCCGACTTCCGGGTCGTCGCCGAGGCCGGGCGCTCGGAGGAGGTGGTGCGCGCGGCGGTCGCCGCCGCCGCCGACGTGGCAGTGGTGGATCTCGACCTGCCCGGCAGACCGGCGGTGACTGAGGTGGCCGCGCACGTGCCCCGGTGCGGGGTGCTGATCCTGTCGGCCGCGCCCAACCCGGCCCAGGTGCGCCAGGCGCTGGCCGGTCCCGCGCTGGGCTTCATGAGCCTGTGCGTGGCCCCGGAGCGGCTGGCCGAGGGGGTGCGCCAGGTCGCCGCCGGGCGCCGGGCCATCGAGTCGGAGCTGGCCGTGGCCGCGCTCCAGTGCGCGACCAACCCGCTGACCAGGCGGGAGCTCGACGTGCTGCGGATCGCGGCGGGCGGGGCGCGTTCGACGGAGATCGCCGACGAGCTGTTCCTGTCGGTCGGCACCGTACGCAACCACCTGTCGCGCATCATGTGCAAGACGGGTGCGCGCAACCGGCTCGACGCCGTGCGCATCGCCAGCGACTCCGGCTGGCTGTGACGGCGCGCTGACAGGCCCGCACATGCCCGGGTAAGACACAGGCTCCGATGAGACGGGACCCCGTGGAGCCGCGCCGCTCCGCCGGAGCCCCGAACACCTAGAGGATCCCAGCACGGCCGAGCCCGCGGCCAGTGACCGCCCACACGACCGGCCCATGTGAAACGTCACGGCTCACGAACGCCGGTCGCGGCTCACGGACGCCAGATGAGCACCAGCGCGCAGTCGTCGTTGTGCCCCGAGGCCATCGCGTTGACCAGCGCCTTGGCCCCGTCGCGGAACCCCGAGGGCAGCAGCCGCTCCGCCTCGCCGAGCAGCCGGTCGAGCCCGGCGTCGATGTCGCGCCCCGGCTGCTCGATCAGGCCGTCGGTGTAGAGCAGCAGCGCGTCGCCCTTGCGCAGGGTGCCGCTGTCGGGCTCGCAGTGCAGGTCGGGCACCACGCCGAGCACCACGCCCTTGGCCGAGGCGACCTGCCAGTTGCCCGTGCCCGCGTCGAACTTGACCACCGGCGGATGCCCGGCCGAGGTGATCGTGTAGTCGCCCGTGTCGAGGTCGAGGCGTACGTGCACGGCCGTGACGAACCCCTCGTCGCCCCGCTGCCTGTGCAGGTAGGCGTTGCACGCGGGCAGGAAGTCGGCGACGGAGCCGAGCAGCCCGCCGAACGTGCCCGACAGCAGCAGCGCCCGTGTCCCGGCGTCCACGCCCTTGCCGGAGACGTCGACGAGGGCGATCTCGACGGACTTGCCGTCGCGCATGGAGACCAGGAAGTCACCGCCGAACGACGACCCGCCGGCCTGCTTGAGCACGACCTTGCCACCCCAGTCCTTGGGCAGCGGGGGCAGCTCGCCCTGGCTCCTGAGCCGGTCGCGCAGCTCCAGCAGCATCGCGTCGCCGCGCAGGCCCTGCACGCCGAGCTTGCCCCTGGTGCGCGCCATGAGCACGGCGAGCACGCTGGTGAACACGATCGTCACGGTCAGCCCCAGCCCGATCCGGTCCACGCCCAGCGTGATCGCGACGTAGCCGAGCGCCGCCCCGACCGCGACGAGCAGCTTGACCAGGCTGCGCAGCCGGAGCTGGAGCCCGCCGATGAGCGTGACGAGGATCAGCAGCGAGGGCGAGAACCACCCGGTCGAGACCTCGGCCGCGAGGACTCCGATGACGAGCGCCGGCACGACCAGCGTGAGCAGCAGGTTGCGGTCTTGGGACAGAAAACGCCGAACGAAGCGGACGACAGGCACCAGGAACGGCACCCGCACCAGGACCGCACGGACCCGTGGCGGGATGAGCGGCGCCGGTCGGGAACTCATGATGCGCCTGACTGTATCGGTCTGACCCGTGTTTGGGCAGCCCACTTGACCAAGGCCTTGATCATTAAGCAGGTATATTGGGTGGCCCTCCCCCTTTGCCCGCTCCTACCTTGGACGGATGACGTACCCGATCCGTCCGATTGATGAATCTGAGTGGCCGGCCTTCTCGCAGGTCCTCCACGAGGCGTTCGGCTGGACGCCGCACCCCACGCAGACCGAGCGCTACAAGGCGGAGACCGAGTTCGACCGGTCACTCGCCGCCTTCGACGGTGCGCAGATCGCCGGGGTCACCTCCGCCTACAGCCTCACCATGGCGGTCCCCGGCGGGATGCTGTCCGTCGCCGGGGTGACCGCGGTCAGCGTGCTACCCTCCCACCGCCGCCGCGGCGTGCTGACGTCGCTGATGCGCAGGCAGCTCGCCGACATCCGTGACCGCGGCGAGTCCGTGGCCGCCCTCTACGCCTCCGAGGCGCTGATCTACGGCCGGTTCGGCTACGGGCGGGCGTCCACCGAGCTGCGGTTCAGGATCGCCGGCGCCCGCTCGACGTTCGTCACCGACGCCCCGCGGGACCCGTCGCTCCGGCTCCGCGTCGCCAAACCCGCCGACGTGCGCGGCGAGCTGGAGAGACTCTTCGCCTCCGTGGTCGCGCGCCGGCCCGGCCGGTACGAGCGCAAGCCGCAGACCTGGGACATCCTCCTGGCCGACGAGGAGTTCGACCAGCGCGGAGCGGGATCGCTGCGCACGGTCCTGGCCGAGGACGACCACGGCGTGCGCGGCTACGCCCTGTTCCGCATCAAGTCGTCGTGGGACGGCGACGGAATCTCCGACGGCACGCTGAAGTTGTTCGAGCTGGAGGCGTCCGACCCGGCGGCCTACGCGCTGCTCTGGCGCAACGTGCTGGACCGCGACCTGGTCACCACGGTGGAGGCGGAGCGCCGTCCGGTGGACGACCCGCTGATCGCGCTGCTGGCCGACCAGCGCCGGCTCCGTGCCCGCTGGGTCGACGAGCTGTGGGTACGCCTGGTCGAGGTCGACCGGGCACTGTCCGCGCGCGCCTACTCGGCGCCGGTGGACGTGGTGATCGAGGTCGACGACGACGTGTGCCCGTGGAACGCCCGCCGCTGGCGGCTCACCGCCGACCCGTCGGGCGCCGAGTGCAAGCCCGTGGACGACGAGCCGGACGTGACGGTGCCGGTGTCCGCGCTCGGGTCGGCGTACCTGGGTGACGGGACGCTCGACGAGCGGCTCGCCGCCGGGCTGCTGCGCGAGCACACCCCCGGCACCGTACGCAGGCTCGCCGTCGCCATGTCGTGGAGCCCGAAGCCCTGGGCGGGCCTGGTCTTCTAGCCCGTCCCGCAAGACGCCTGCCCCGGCCCGTCCGCCGGGGCAGGCGGGCGAAGGTGGCGTAGGCTCGGCGGTATGGCGCTGCAAAGTCTGCAGATCACCGCGGTCGTCGCCATGCGCGCCCGCGACGTTTCGAGGCCGTCGAAGGAGCAGCAGGAGGCCGCCGACCGGCGGCCCCTGCGTGACGAGATGCCCAAGCGCGACCCCAAACGACCGGCCACGGGCAAGAGCTAAGGGCACAAGGGCTAAGGCAGCGAGGGCAACTGGCCGATCGTCTCGTAGGTGGCCAGTTGCGCGATGCGCCTGCTGTGGCGCTCGCCGCCGGAGAACGCGGTGGTCAGGAAGACCTCCACGAACCTGGTGGCCTCGTCGACGGAATGCATGCGGGCGCCCAGGCTCACGATGTTCGCGTTGTTGTGCTCGCGGGCCAGGGCGGCCGTCTCCTCGCTCCAGGCCAGGGCCGCGCGGATGCCGCGTACTTTGTTGGCGGCCATCTGCTCGCCGTTGCCGGATCCGCCGATGACCACCCCCAGGCTGCCGGGGTCGCCGGCGACGCCCTCGGCCGCCCGCAGGACGAACGCCGGGTAGTCGTCCTCGGCGTCGTAGACGAAGGGACCGCAGTCGGTCACCTCGTGCCCGTGGTCCTTCAGCCAGGACACGAGGTGGTTCTTGAGCTCATAGCCGGCATGGTCGGCACCGATGTAGACACGCACGCGACCAGTCTTCCACAGCCCGGCGATCGGGCTCGCTCGCTAGAGTAAGGACCTCCTACCGTATCCACCCCTTACAGAAGCGAGAACAGAGAGCCATGCGAGAGATCCGCGTCATCGGCGATCCGGTCCTGCGTACGCCCGCCGAGCCGGTGACCGACTTCGACCGCGAGCTGCGCCGGCTGATCGACGAGATGTTCCAGGCCATGTACGCGGTCAACGGCGTGGGTCTGGCCGCCCCGCAGATCGGCGTGTCGCGGCGGTTGTTCGTCTACGACATCGCCGGTCGCAAGGGGCACGTGGTCAATCCCCTGCTGACCGTGGACGACCCGGAGGAGGTGCTCGACGAGGAGGGCTGCCTGTCGGTGACCGACCGCCAGACCGGCCGGCCGATCTACGCCCCGCTAGCCCGTGCCGCGGGCGTGACCGTCGAGGGCGTCGACCGGCTCCAGCGGCAGGTACGCGTCAAGGCCCGCGGCTCGCTGGCCCGCTGCTTCCAGCACGAGACCGGGCACCTCGACGGAGAGCTGTACGTGGACCGCCTGCCGCGCGACGAGGCGCGCAAGATCATGCTCAGGGCGTAGTTTGGCGGCATGAGCGTACTTTCAGGAAAGGGCGCACTGGTCACCGGCGGCTCCAGGGGCATCGGCAAGGCCATCGTGGAGCGGCTGACCGCCGACGGCGCGGACGTCGTCTTCTGTTACCAGCACTCCGCCGAGGCGGCCGAGCAGGTCGCCAAGGAGACGGGCGCGCACGCCGTACGCGCCGACCTGGCGAGCAAGGAGGACCTGGCGCGGCTGTTCGCCGAGGCGGAGGAGCGGCTGCCCGGGGTGGACATCCTGGTCAACAACGCCGCCACCGCCGAGCCGCAGAAACCCATGACCGAGATCACCGACGAGGACTACGAGCGGGTGTTCGCGGTGAACACCCGCTCGGTCTTCCTGGCCATCCAGTGGGCGGGGCGGGTGATGCGCGACGGCGGGCGAATCGTCAGCGTCTCCTCGCTCAACACGCTCGTGCCCGCGCCCACGCTGTCGCTCTACTGCGGCAGCAAGGGGGCGATGGAGCAGTTCACCAAGGTGGCCGCGCGAGAGCTGGGCGTGCGCGGGATCACGGTGAACACGGTCTCGTCCGGGGCCACCGACACCGACATGCTGCGCGGCGCCAACCCGCCGGAGGCGCTGGAGCAGACACCCGCCTTCACGGCGCTGCGGCGGCTGGGCAGGCCCGACGACATCGCCGCGGTGGTGGCGTTCCTGGCCGGACCCGACGGGCGCTGGGTCACCGGCCAGAACGTGCTGGCGACCGGCGGCCTCTTCCTCTGACGCCCTCTTGACCGACCCCGGGCGTGGCGGACGGCACGCCCGCCACGCCCCCGGGGCTCGCTAGAACTGCAGGGACTTGACCTCGAGGTACTCCTCCATGCCGTGCTCGCCCAGCTCGCGGCCCACGCCCGACTGCTTGTAGCCGCCGAAGGGGGCCAGCGGGTTGAACCGGCCGCCGTTGACGGCCACCTGGCCCGTACGCAGGCGGCGGGCGACGGCCACCGCGCGGTCCTCGGTGCCCGCCCAGACGGCGCCGGCCAGGCCGTACCTGGTGCCGTTGGCGATGTCGACGGCCTGGTCCTCGGTCGTGTACGGGATCAGCGACAGAACCGGGCCGAAGATCTCCTCCTGCTCGATCGTCATGCCCGGCTCGACGGCCGCGAACACGGTCGGCTCGACGTAGTAGCCGCGCTCGTGCAGGTAGTCGGTGCCGCCCGCGACCAACCGGGCGCCCTCCTCCTGACCCCGGTTGATGTAGCGGATCACGCGATCGCGCTGGGCCGCCGACACCAGCGGCCCGATCTTGGTGGACTCGTCGAAGGGATCGCCGACGCGGTAGCCGCGCGCGATCTCGACGGCCAGGCGGACGGCCTCGTCGTACTGGTCGCGCTGGACGATCATCCGGGTCCACGCCGAGCACGTCTGGCCGGCGTTGACGAAGCAGTTGGCCACGCCGACCTTGACGGCCAGGGCCAGGTCGGCGTCCGGCAGGATGATGTTGGCGGACTTGCCGCCCAGTTCGAGTGCCACCCGCTTGACCGACTTGGCGGCCAGCGCGGCCACCCGGCGCCCGGCGACGGTCGAGCCGGTGAAGGAGACCATGTCGACGTCGGGGTGGGCGGCCATGGCCTCGCCGACGACCGGCCCCCGCCCGCTGACCAGGTTGAACACACCCGGTGGCAGGCCCACCTCGGCGAAGATCTCCGCCAGCGCGTACGCGGCCAGCGGCGCCACCTCGCTCGGCTTGAGCACCACGGTGCACCCGGCGGCCAGCGCGGGCGCGACCTTGCACACGATCTGGTGCAGCGGGTAGTTCCACGGGGTGATCGCGGCGACGACGCCGATGGGCTCTTTGACGACCAGTGAGTTGCCGACCTTGGCCTCGCGCGGATGGGTCTCGGCGAGTTGGGCGTAGGTGGACAGCACGGTGGCCGGCATGAGCGTCTGCACCTTGAGCGCGAAGCCCAGCGGCGCGCCCATGTCGGTGGCGATGGTCTTGGCCATGTCGTCGGCGCGCTGTCTGAGCAGGTCGGCCGCGCCGGCGAGCAACCTGCCCCGCTCGGCGGCGGCCGTCCGCGACCACGCGGGGAAGGCTCTTCGAGCCGCGCCCACGGCCGCCTCGACGTCATCGGGGGCGCCCGCGGGCACCCTGTCGATGACGTCTTCCGTGGCCGGGTTGACGACCTCGATGGGTTCGTCGGATGCCGAAGCGGTCCAAGAGCCGCCTATGTACAGCTCACGCATGGACCCATCCTGACAGCGTTCGCGACGAGAATGCGAGGGCTCATCCTTACACCGGGGATAAGCCCTTTACACCGCGGCCGACCTTCTTCCCCTCCGCGTGTCAATCGAGCTGTGCCTCAGTCGAACTGTGCCTCAGTAGAACTGTGTCAGTCGAACTGGGGCCGCTTGGTGCGCGTGCGCTTGAGCTCGAAGAAGTCGTCGTACTGGGTGACCATGAGCACGCCGTCCCACAGCCTGCCCGCCTCCTCGCCGCGCAGGATCCTGGTGATCACGGGCCCGAAGAAGGCGTTCTCGCCGACGCGGATGATCGGGGTGCCGACCTCCTGGCCGACCAGGCCGATGCCCTCGTCGTGCGAGACGCGGATGGCGGGGTCGTACTCCTCGGAGTGCATGGCGTCCGCCAGGCTCCGGTCGAGACCGGCGTCGTCGAGCGCGCCCTCGATGACCTCGCGCAGGCGGTCGTTCTCCTTGCCGAGGCCCTGGTTGTGCAGGCGGGTGCCGATGCCGGTGTAGAGCTGCCCGATGACGTGCTCCCCGTGCTTGGCCGCCGCCGCGGCGATCACCCTGACCGACCCCATGGCCCGGGCGGCGCGCTCGAGGTAGTCGGCCGGGACATCTTTCTCTTCATTGAGGAAGTAGAGCGACATCTGCCGCCACCGAGGGGCGATAGGCCGAACTTTCTCTACTTCGAGCAGCCATCGTGACGTAACCCAGGCGAACGGGCAGGCAGGATCGAACCACAGGTCCACCGGAATCTTCTCTGTCATGTCTCCCCGTAACCTGAGGTGGAGTGGGTCCTATTCCCGGCATGACAGGATACGGACATCCCCGACGAAGTGGTGAAAAGGAGCGCAACTTGGCAGGCAACCTGACCCGGGACGAGGCTCGCGAGCGCGCCCGGCTGTTGAAGGTCGAGTCGTACGAGGTCGCACTCGACCTGACGGAGGGAGACGAGCGCTTCGAGAGCGTCACGACGGTCCGCTTCACCAGCGAGACGCCGGGCGCGTCCACCTTCATCGACCTGCACGGCGCCGACCTCCGCAAGGTCACGCTCAACGGCGAGGACCTCGACGTGTCCGCCTACGACGCCGAGAAGGGCCGCTTCCCGCTGCCCTCCCTGGCCGCCGCCAACGAGCTGGTCGTGGACGCCGACTGCGCCTACATGCGCACCGGCGAAGGGCTGCACCGCTTCGTCGACCCGGTCGACCAGCGCGTCTACCTGCACAGCCAGTTCGAGACCGCCGACGCGCACCGCATGTACGCCTGCTTCGACCAGCCCGACCTCAAGGCCGCCTTCCAGCTCACCGTGCTGGCCCCGGGCGACTGGGAGGTCGTCTCCAACGCCGCCGCCGCCAAGGTCGAGGAGCTGCCCGAGCAGGCGGGCCGGCACGGCACCGTGCGGGCCGCCAAGCGGTGGGAGTTCCCGCCCACCCCGGTCATCTCCACCTACATCACCGCGCTGGTGGCGGGGCCGTACCACAAGGTGACCTCCGAGCACGACGGCATCCCGCTGGGCATCTACTGCCGTGCCTCGCTCGCCGAGCACCTCGACGCCGACAACATCCTCGAGGTCACCCGGCAGGGCTTCGACTTCTTCCACAAGGTGTTCGGGCTGCGCTACCCGTTCGGCAAGTACGACCAGCTCTTCGTCCCCGAGTTCAACGCCGGCGCGATGGAGAACGCGGGCTGCGTGACCTTCCTGGAGGACTACGTCTTCCGCTCCCGCGTCACCGACGCGGTCGTCGAGCGGCGCGCGGAGACGATCCTGCACGAGATGGCGCACATGTGGTTCGGCGACCTCGTCACCATGCGCTGGTGGGACGACCTGTGGCTGAACGAGTCGTTCGCCACCTACATGTCCGTGCTGGCCCAGGCCGAGGCCACGCGGTGGGGCAAGGGCGCGTGGACCACGTTCGCGAACGTGGAGAAGGCGTGGGCCTACCGCCAGGACCAGCTCCCCTCCACCCACCCCATCGCCGCCGACATCCCCGACATGCAGGCGGTCGAGGTCAACTTCGACGGCATCACGTACGCCAAGGGCGCCTCGGTGCTCAAGCAGCTCGTCGCCTACGTCGGCCTGGACAACTTCCTGGCCGGCGTACGCGACTACTTCGCCGAGCACGCCTGGGGCAACACCGAGCTGAAGGACCTGCTCGACGCCCTCGAACGCACCTCCGGCCGCGACCTGTCGGCCTGGTCGAAGGAGTGGCTGGAGACCTCCTGGGTCAACACGCTGCGCCCCGAGTTCGAGGTGTCGGGGGGTCGCTTCACCAAGTTCGAGGTCGTGCAGGAGGCTCCCGCCGACTACCCGACGCTGCGCTCGCACCGCATCGCGATCGGGCTCTACACGCTGGCCGACGGCAAGCTGACCCGGACCAGGCGGGTCGAGCTGGACGTCGTCGGCGCGCGTACGAACGTGGCCCAGCTCGTCGGCGACGAGCAGCCCGACCTGGTGCTGCTCAACGACGACGACCTCACCTACGCCAAGGTCCGCCTCGACGAGCGGTCGCTGCGCACCCTGGTGGAGGGCGGCATCGCGGCGTTCACCGAGTCGCTGCCGCGGGCCCTGTGCTGGTCGTCGGCCTGGGACATGACCCGCGACGGCGAGATGCCCGCGCGCGACTACGTCAAGCTGGTCGTCTCCGGCGCCGCCACGGTCACCGACATCACGGTCCTGCAGGCGATCCTGCGCCAGGCGCGCCAGACCGCGCAGCAGTACGCGGCCCCGTCCTGGCGGGCCGACGGCCTGGCGCTGCTGGCTGCCGAGCTGCGCACGCTGCTCGCCTCGGCCGCGCCCGGCTCCGACCACCAGCTCGCCTTCCTACAGGCGTTCGCGCCGACGGCCGCCTCGGCCGGCGACCTCGACCTGCTCCAGGGCATCCTCGACGGCTCGGACGTGCCCGAGGGGCTGGCCGTCGACGCCGACCTGCGCTGGACGCTCGTGCACGCGCTGGTCACCGGCGGCCGGCTGGACGAGTCCGCCGTCGAAGCCGAGCTGGCGCTCGACCCTACGGCGACCGGTGAGCGCTCGGCCGCGCTGTGCCGGGCCGCGATCCCGACGGCCGAGGCGAAGGCGGCGGCCTGGGAGCGCATCGTGGGCGGCGAGCTGGCCAACCACATCGCCCGCGCCACGATCAACGGCTTCCAGGACCCGCACCACGTGGAGCTGCTCGCGCCGTACCGGGAGAAGTACTTCGCCGAGGCCGGGCGCATCTACCGGGAGTGGACGTTCGACCAGGCCTCGACGTTCGCCGTCGGGTGCTTCCCCGGGCTGGTCATCGAGCCGGCGACGGTCCAGGCGGCGCACGACTTCCTCGCGGCGGACCAGCCGCCGCAGGCGCTGCGCCGTCTCGTCCTGGAGGGCGCCGACGGCGTCAGCCGCGCGCTGCGCAACCGGGACAGGGACGCCGGCTCAGCCTGATCCGCACGTCCGATCCGGGCGCGTGGGCCCGCGCGCGTGGGCCGGGTGCCGGGATCGGACCCGCGGCAGCCTTCTGACCTGCGTAGCCGGTAGGCCATTGAGTCCTGCCGGCTACGCCGACTTGACGATGGCACCCTGGCCACGGTGTTAGCCTCGAAGCGTGCTAGGCGCGGGGACCACCCTCAACGACCGCTACCTGCTCGGCGGCCGACTCGGCGGCGGGGGCATGGGCGAGGTGTGGCGTGCCGACGACACGGTTCTCGGGCGCACGGTCGCGGTCAAGGTGCTCATGCCCGCGCTCAGCGAAGACCCCACCTTCACCCAGCGCTTCCAGAACGAAGCCAGGGCCATGGCCACGCTGCGCCACCCCGGTGTGGTCGACGTCTACGACTACGGCATCTGCGAGGTCGAGGGCCGCCAGGTCAGCTTCCTGGTCATGGAATACGTGCAGGGCGAGTCGCTCGACCGCGTCCTGCGGCGCGGGGCGCTCGACCCCGAGACCACGATGCGCCTGGTCGCCGAGGTCGCCGACGCGCTGGCCGCCGCGCACGCGCAGGGCATCGTGCACCGCGACGTCAAGCCGGCCAACCTCATGGTCAGGCCCGACGGCGGCGTGGTGCTCACCGACTTCGGCATCGCCCACTCCGCCTCCCTGGGCCACCTGACGGCCACGGGGACGATGCTCTGCTCGGCCGGCTACTGCGCGCCCGAGATGGCCACCTCCAGCGAGGTGAGCCCCGCGGTCGACGTCTACGCGCTGGGCGTGGTGGCGTACGAGTGCCTGAGCGGGCGGCTGCCGTTCCAGGGCGACACTCCCGTACAGATCATCTTCAAGCACCTCAACTCCCCCGTCCCGCGCCTGCCCGAGAGCATCCCGCCGGGGCCGCGGCAGGTGGTGGCCAGGGCGCTGGAGAAGACGCCGGACGCGCGCTGGCAGACGGCCCCGATGATGGCCGAGGCCGCGCGCAAGGCGCTGAGCGACCCCGGCAGGCTGCCCGCGCCGCGCCGGCCGCGTACCATGCGGGCGATGCTCACCATGGTGGCGGCCGTGGTCGTGACGGGGGTGGTGGCCGGGTCCGTGTGGCTGCGGCCGGCCGAGCCGACGACCGGTGAGGTCGTCGACGCGCCGGTGCCCACGGTCGAGGGCACCACGACCTACCTCGTCCCGCAGACGCCGCCGACCTCGACCAGGAGGCAGTCGGCGCCGCCGACCAAGCGCCAGCCCACGCCGCGGCCCACCCGGGTCACGCAGGTGCCCAGCTTCAGCCCCACGGTCACCATCACGCCGCCGACCCAGACGCCGACGGCCACGCCGACCGCCTCCGAGCCCAAGCCGACGGAAGAGCCGCCCACCTCGCCGGGCCCCGAGGAGCCGACGTCCGAGCCCACGGTCAGCGGGCCGCCCGGCGACATCCAGTGCATCCGGGCTCCGTGCCCCTGATCCCCGGGTGCCGCCCCTTCCTGTGATCCCAGAATCCCGCCGGTTCCTGACCGCGTGCCCTGGGATCCCGCCGTGTCAGCCGTTCCCGGCCGGGCCGGCCGCCCCCGAGCGTGCCGGTCGTCCTCGGCCACATCCGGCTGTTCCCGATCATGTCGGCCTGGCGACGCCCATCGGCCTCATGTCCGTCATCACCTGCTGATCGTGAGAAAGTCAACGCGTGGACTCGACTCGTGACCTGCTCATCGCCCTCGCCCGCCGCTACGCCTTCGCCGACCTCGGCGCGCTCGCGCCCGACGCGGAGATCACGGAGGTGTGCGAGTTCGGGCACCGGTTGCTCTCGCTCGACGCCGAGGACTTCGCGGCCGAGGCCCGGGTGGTGCCCGCCGACCTGCGGCGGCGCGCCCGCGCCTGCCACATGCCGCAGACGCCGCGCGAACAGCCGCGCGGGGCGCTGGAGTCCCTGCGCCCCGCGTACGGGCTGCTGCTGGAGGTGATCGCCGCCCGTTGGCACCGGCGCGAGCTGAGCACCATGATCGCCACGGTGCACATCGCCAGCGAATACCTGCCGCTGCTGGCCTTCGAGCCGCAGCTCGGCCACGCCGGCGACCCGGCCAGGTGGCCGGCGGGGCTGAGCGCGACCGGGAGCAGGTTCGGCGTGATCGGCGACCGGGAGTGCGACCACACCAAGTCCGAGCAGTCGGCCACGAACCGTACGCTGCGGGTCTCCACCGAGCCGTCCGAGGGGTGGCGGGCCTACTTCGACCGGCAGCACAGCCAGGTGGCCGGCGCGCTGGCGGTGTGCGTGGCCACCTGCCGCAAGCCGTGCACGGCCATGGACTGGATCGCCCCGGAGCCGCGGGCCGACCTGCAGGCGCGCTCGCGCACGGCGCTGGCCTTCGCCGAGACGCCGCTCGTCCGGCTGCGGCACGCGGCGCCGGTCGGGCACGGGTTCGGGGTGCCCTCGCCGGAGGAGGTGCTCGACGCGTGGGATCGCAGCCGGGCGGCGCTCGACAAGAACGCGGTCGGCTCGGCGGCGCTGAAGGACGACGGGTTCCCGCTGCCGGGGCTGGCCTCGCTGTTCTCGGCGATCGCCGATGCGCCCATCGAGCCCTCGACCCTGCTGGCCGGGGTCAGCGAGCACATCGTCACCCTGCTGGAGCGGGGCTAACGGCGAGCGGTGGCCTGTTCGCCGAGCGCCGCGATCCCGTACAGCAGGCCGCCGACCAGGTCGCCCACGCTGAAGGCGGTGGCCATCGACATCGCGGTCATCCGGCACGCGCCGTCGCTCAGCTGCCGCCTGGCGTGCTCCCCGGTCACGATCTCCAGTGCCCGCCCCGTGGGGTCGACGAAGACCACCACCGCGTCGTCGGCCTCCTCGCCCAGGGCGGCGTGCAGGCGTTCGGCGAAGTGCCGCCGCCCGCCCACCGGCTCCCCGACGAAGACGCCGAAGCGCAGGCCGCTGCGGCGCTCGGCGGTGTGCATGGCCTGCCTCAGGTCGTCGGCCTGGGTGGCGTTCAGTCCTCGCATGCGTACCTCACCATCCCGCCTCACCATCCCGCGGTGGCGCCGCCGACGCGGCTGCCGGGTTCGGCCGTCTCGGCGGCGGCCATCCAGTCGTGCTCCGGCACCTCCGCCCAGGGGGCCACCCGATCGGCGAGCACCAGCCCCGAGGTGCTCACCCCGCGTTCGCTCCTGGAAGGGCCGCCCAGCCAGACGGGGCCCGCCTCGATCCGGCGTTGCGCGCCGCGCCCCGGCAGCATGACGAACAGGCTGATCAGTACGAACAGCCCCATGGACACCCCGATGAGAAAGAGCAGGATCTCTGCCGCGCTGTTCACAACAAGACCGTAATCCTCGTGAGCGGGTCCGGCCAGACCCCGCTTGGGTGTCTTACCGGACCACCCGCCGCGGAACCCGCCCCTCGGGAGCCGTCGAAACCCGGGTGGAACGGCGTTCGCAGGGTAAGATCACATTCGGCGCCGCGGACCTCTCTAGAGAAGAAGAACATAAGACATACCCCGAAAAGACGCGTGGAACACGATGAGCTGGGCCATAAAACTATGGACACGGCAACACTAGGAATCGATCGAATCCCCGGGCTACGGTGAGTGACGTGGACTCCGACAACCAGCGTGAAGACGGTCACAACGCGTCACCCATCTGGGTGAGCGAACGGACAGAGAGCGAGCAGACCGCCGCCGCGAAACCTTCGGCGCCCACCTCCACGTACGCGCCGGTCGAGCGCGCGTCCGTGAGTAGTCTGCTGCAACAGCCGCGGTTCCGCCGCCTGCGCAACCGGGCGATCCTGGCGGTGCTCGTCGGCCTGGTAGTGGGCTTCCTCGTGCGCGACTGGCGGCTGGGGGTGACCGCGGCGGTGATCGCGGCCATCGCCGAGGCGGTCTACCGTTCGCGATCCAACTCCTCGGTGCCGGCGTGGCGGCGTTCGTCCGTGGCGGAGCGGCGTACCGAGGCGCAGTTGCGCAAGCTCGAGCGCAGCGGCTACCGCACGCTGCACGCCAGGGCGATCCCGGGCAGCGAGGCCCAGATCGACCACCTCGTGGTGGGCCCGACCGGCGTGTACGCGGTCGACTCCGAGAAGTGGGACCGGCGCCTACCCGTACGCGTGCAGATGGGCAAAAAGCTCTTCCACGGCCCGTTCGACATGAAACCCCGCCTCACCGAGGCCATGTGGGAGGCGACGCAGGCCAGCGAGCTGATCACCAAGTCGTTCGGCCGGGAGATCTCCGTGGTGCCGTCGCTGGCCATCTACGGCCCGCCGGTGCCCTGGAAGATCATGACCATCCGCGGCGTGGACGTCTACCAGGGCGATCGGGCCCGCAAGTGGATCACCAAGCGGGAGCAGGCGCTGACGGCCGCCGAGATCGACCGGATCTACGACATCGCCGCACAGGTGCTGCCGGCCCGCTACGGCGACGGCTGACCTCCCTCATCGCCGGTCGGCGACGGCTGAGCTCCTTCCCCGCCGGCCGGCGACGGCCGGCTCTCTTCTCCGGTGGCCGCCAGCCTCGCGCCGAAGTCGTCGAGGCGGGCGGCCAGTTCCGCGCTCGGCGGGATCCTGCGCGGCAGCCGCGAGTACACCGCCGCACCGAACCCGGCCAGGCGCACGATGTGGTCGATCAGCGCCTCCCTGTCGCGCGGCCAGGGAAACGACGGCTGGGCGATCAGCAGCGAGACGCAGCCGTGCACGGCCGACCAGAGGCCGAGCGCGAGCTCCTCCGGGTCGCCTTCGAGCACCCGGGTCTCCACGCAGGCCGAGACGGCCGCCACCATGTGCAGGAACGCCTGCGCGGCGGCCGGCGGCACCCCCGGGGACGCTGAGGGACGCATCATCAGCACCCGGTACTGCACGGGGTGGTCGAGGGCGAAGCGGGCGTAGGCACGGGCGCACCTGCCCAGGGCCAGGAACGGATCGCCGCCGAGGTTGTCGGTGAACAGGTGGCCCAGCTCGTCCCACACCCGCAGGCAGACCGCCTCGACGAGCGCCTCCTTGTCGGCGAAGTGCAGGTAGACCGCCGGGGTGGACACACCCGCGCGCATGGCGACCGCGCGCAGCGTGAGCGCGTCCTCAGTGCCCGACTCGGCCAGCAACTCGTCGGCCGCCCGCAGGATCTCCTCGCGCAGCAGGGCTCCTTCTCCGCGCCTGGCGCGTACGCGTCTGGTGGTCATGGATTCAGATTGACGCCGTCAAGTTGACGATGTCAATCTGATCCCCTGGGGAAGGGATGACTAAATATGGGCAATTTTCGGGATGCGACCGCATTGACCGATCGCGGGGACGGCGCGTTCGGCGCCCTCCTCGACGCCGAGTGGAGCGTCGGGACGCGCCTGCACGGCGGCTACCTGCTGGCCGTGCTGGCCAGGGCCGCCTGCGAGAGCCCCGCGGGCGCCGCTCACCCGCACGTGACGGCCGTCAGCGCCACGTTCGTCGAGCCGCCGGAGCCGGGCGAGGCCGTCGCACGCGTCGATACGTTGCGCGTGGGCAGGAGCCTGGCCCAGGTCAGGGCCACGCTGGCGCAGCGGGGCCGCACGTGCGTGGAGGCCCACGTCACGCTGGGCGTCCTGGACGACTCGGACCCGTGGTGGTCGGCCCACGAGCCGGTGTCCCTGCCGCCCGAGCAGGACTGCTTCCTGGCCCCCGTCGATCCTCCAGGCACGGACGTGAGCGTGCCGCTGATGGCCGTGATCGAGGAGCGCGTCAACCCCGAGCACCTGGCCTTCGCCTTCGGCGCCCCCTCCATGCGCGGCGAGATCGCGTCCTGGCAGCGGCTGGCCGACGGCTCCGACTGGGACCCGCTGAGCCTGCTGGTGGCGCTGGACCCGGTGCCGCCGGTCTCGTTCGACCTGGGGCTGTCGGGGTGGGTGCCGACGATCCAGCTCTCGGCGTACATCCGCAGGCTGCCCGCCCCCGGGCCGATCCGGGTGCGGATGTCGGCCACCGACGTCGGCGGGGACCGGATGGACGAGGTCGCCCACGCATGGGACGACAAGGGCCGTCTGGTGGGTCAGGCGACCCAGCTCGCCGCCGTCCGCCTGCCCCGCTAGCGTCCCCGCCCCGCCGGTCCCCTCCTTGGCTCCTGGCCGGTACGCGCCGCCCGCGGGTCTATCGTGTGAAGGAGCCGAGGTCGCCCGGCCGGTCGCCGACCTCGGCTCCGGCACGATCCGGTAACCACCTGTCCGATCGGTGGACAGGCGTCTCATTTACCGGGCAGTGGCCGTAGCATGTGAAGACTCGCTAGCGATGGGAGATGCGCAATGCCCGCCCTCAGGTCACGTACAGTCACCCACGGCAGGAACATGGCCGGTGCCCGGGCCCTGCTCCGGGCGACCGGCGTAGCCGGGAGCGACTTCGGCAAGCCCATCATCGCGGTGGCCAACAGCTTCACCCAGTTCGTGCCGGGCCACGTCCACCTGCGCGAGGTCGGCGACGTGGTGTCCGCGGCGATCAGGGAGGCGGGGGCGATCCCCCGCGAGTTCAACACGATCGCGGTCGACGACGGCATCGCGATGGGCCACGGCGGCATGCTCTACTCGCTGCCGTCGCGCGAGCTGATCGCCGACGCCGTCGAGTACATGGTCGAGGCCCACTGCGCCGACGCGCTGATCTGCGTGTCCAACTGCGACAAGATCACGCCGGGCATGCTGCTGGCCGCGATGCGGCTGAACATCCCGACGGTCTTCGTCTCCGGCGGCCCGATGGAGGCCGGCAAGACCCCCGGCAAGAAGCTCGACCTGATCGACCCGATGATCGCCGCCGCCGACGACTCGGTCTCCGACGCCGAGCTGCTGGAGATGGAGGAGAGCGCCTGCCCGACCTGCGGGTCCTGCTCCGGCATGTTCACCGCCAACTCCATGAACTGCCTGGCCGAGGCCATCGGCCTGGCGCTGCCGGGCAACGGCACGACCCTGGCCACCCACCAGGCGCGCAAGAAGCTCTTCGAGGACGCCGGCCGCCGGCTCGTCGAGATCACCCGCCGCTACTACGAGGACGACGACGCGTCGGTGCTGCCGCGCTCGATCGCCACCCGCGAGGCGTTCGAGAACGCCATGACCCTCGACGTGGCCATGGGCGGCTCGACCAACACGATCCTGCACATCCTGGCCGCCGCCCGCGAGGCCCAGGTCGACTTCGGGCTCAAGGAGATCAACGAGATCTCGCTGCGGGTGCCGTGCCTGTGCAAGGTCGCCCCGGCCACGAGCAAGTACCACGTCGAAGACGTCCACCGCGCCGGTGGCATCCCCGCCATCCTGGGCGAGCTCGACCGCGCCGGGCTGCTGCACCGCGAGGTGCCCACCGTGAACGGCGGCACCCTGGCCGACCTGCTGGCCTCGTGGGACGTGCGCTCGCCGTCGGTCGAGCCCGAGGCCGTCGAGCTGTGGCACGCCGCGCCGGGCAACGTGCGCACGGTCAAGGCGTACTCGCAGGGCAACCGCTGGGACTCCCTCGACCTCGACCGCGAGGCCGGCTGCATCCGCGACCGCGAGCACGCCTACACCGCCGACGGCGGCCTGGCCGTGCTCTACGGCAACATCTCGCGCGACGGCTCGGTCGTGAAGACGGCCGGGGTGGACGAGTCGATCTGGCGGTTCAGCGGGCCCGCGGTGGTGTTCGAGTCGCAGGAGCAGGCGGTCGAGGGCATTCTCGGCGGCCGGGTCAAGGCCGGCGACGTGGTCGTCATCCGCTACGAGGGGCCCAAGGGCGGGCCCGGGATGCAGGAGATGCTCTACCCGACGTCCTTCCTGAAGGGCAAGGGCCTGGGCAAGGTGTGCGCGCTGGTCACCGACGGGCGCTTCTCCGGCGGCACCTCCGGGCTGTCGATCGGCCACGCCTCGCCCGAGGCGGCCGAGGGCGGCGCGATCGCGCTGGTCGAAGACGGCGACCTCATCGACATCGACATCCCCAGCCGGACGCTGGAGCTGCGGGTGCCCGAGGCCGAGCTGGCCGCGCGGCGCGAGCGGCTGCTGGCCGAGCTGGGCGAATACCGGCCTCGTGACCGGAACCGGCCGGTCAGCGTGGCGCTGCAGGCTTACGCGGCGATGACGACGTCGGCCTCCACGGGCGCTTCCCGCGACCTGTCACAGCTCTCGCGCTGAGCGCGCCTGCGCGCGTCCGGTGACCAAGGACCTCCGCCGCACGTCGGCGGGGGTCCTTTCGGAATGAGGGCAGGCGCTGCGGGCCGGCCGGAGCGCTGGGTGCAGGCCCAGGAACGAAGGCCGGGCCGGGTCGCGGGCGATGTAGCTTACCGGACAGGTTTTCGAAAAATGTCGGTACCCACCCGTATTCTTGGGGTATGACGACAGTCGTGAAGCACGATACTCGCCCGCTGACGACCGCCGAGATCGCCGCCCTCGCCCTCTCCCTCGCTCACCTCGGAGCGGGCCCGCAGGCCGTCACCGCCCGGCGTGGCCTGCGACACGCATTCGAGCACCTGGAGCTCGACGACGACGTCATCTCCACCACCCTCACGACCCTCACCGAGCCGCTGCCCGTCGACGTCGCCTCACGCGCCAGGCTCATGGCCGACGCCATCACCAGCCGCCTCATGATCCGCCTGCACTACCGCGACGCCTCGGGCTCCATCACCGTGCGCGACGTCGAGCCGGTGACGTGCCTGGTGCACCGCGAATACTGGTACGTGGTCGGCGTGTGCAGGATGCGCCGGGCGATCAGGGCGTTCAGGTTCGACCGGATCCTCGCCGTCGAGCCCACGCTCACGCCGTCCCGGCCGCACCTGGCCGACCGGTTCCTGCCGTTCCAGCGCCGCAAGCGGCGCGCCCGCACGGCCGCGTAGGACCTGTTAGACCGGCTGCCCCGAGCCATCGGGGCGGGCGGTCAGGACGCGCAGCAACCGCCTCCGCAGCAGCCGCCGCCGCTCGCCCGTGGAGCGGCGGCGCTGCCCGTCATGGAGACCGTGGACAGCAGCCTCACCGTGTCGTCGTGACCGTCGGGGCAGCTCGCCGGGGCGTCGGAGGCCGACATGGGCCGGGACACCTCGAACGTGGAGCCGCAGGCGCGGCAGCGGAAGTCGTAACGCGGCATGGGTCAATCTTAGCCCGGCGGCCCATAGTCGCCATGGGTGTAGTCGGAGACTGGCTCGTAGCCGATGGACCGGTAGACGGCGTTGCTGGTCGGGTTGGCGAGATCGGTGAAGAGCACCACCTGCTCGCAGCGCTCGGCCAGGGCGACCCGGCTGGCGTGGGCGGTGACGGCGGCGCCGTATCCGCGTCTGCGGCACGAGGGCGGCGTGTAGACGGGGCCGATGCGGCAGACGCCGCCGCAGGCGGGGAAGAGCCCGGCGAGCGAGACCGGCGCGCCCTGCGCCTCCCAGACGAACAGCTCCCGGCCCGCCAGCCGCCGCGAGACCCGTTCGGCCACGTCGTCGGACTCGCCCCGGCCCATCTCGGCGCCGAAGCCCTGGAACCAGCTCACCAGCAGCGGGAAGTCGCCGGGCACGGCGAGCCGCCCCCGGCCGGGCACGGCGGGGACGCACAGCGCGCCGAGCCGGTAGAGGCGCTCCGAGACCACCCGCGCGGGCGGGCCGAGCAGTCGCACGGCCTCGTCGGCCACCGCGAGCGGGGCCATGAATCCGACCAGCTCGCCGCCCAGCGCCTCGACCAGCGGCGCGACCGCCTCGACGGGCACGGCGAACAGCCCGAAGGGATGCGGCGGCGTACGGAAGACCGCCCCGCGAACCTCCCCCTCCACCGTCCACCAGCCGAAGAGGGGATCCTTCACGGGCCGGCCCGCCCGCAGGCCGGCCAGCACGGTGAGTGGCACGGTGTTACGCACCGGGTCGCCGAGCAGGAACGGCTCGGCGACCGTGGCGTATTCCTCAACGTCTGAGGTGAAGGTCCACATGCCTGTTCATGCTGTCAGGCCGTGGCCGCTCCCCTCAACGCGGTTTCAGGCCGCGGCCTCGAGGTAGGGCGCCCACTGCGGGTCGCCCACGAGCGAGGCGCCGATGAGCCGCCAGTGGGCGCCCCGTGGCACCGCGGGGCTGACGCGCAGCGTCCACCCCAGCTCCTCCAGGTATTTGTCGGCCTTCCTGTGGTTGCACGTGGTGCACGAGGCGACGCAGTTTTCCCAGGTGTGCGTGCCGCCCCTGGACCGGGGGATGACGTGGTCGATGGTCTCGGCCTTCAGCCCGCAGTAGGCGCAGCGGTAGTCGTCGCGCCGCATGAGGGCCGCCCTGGTCAGCGGGATACGGGACCGGTAGGGGATGCGGACGTATCTGCGGAGCCTGATCACCGAGGGCACGTCGAGAGTGCGGCTCGAGGAGCGCAACACCGCGCCTCTGCCGTCGCGGTGCACGACGTCGGCCTTCTCCCGCAGCACGAGCACCACGGCGCGGTGCAGCGAGAGGGTGGTCAGCGGCTCGTAGGTGGCATTCAGCAGCAGGACTTGGCGCATCATCGGGCCTCTCCCCGCTGCTTGCGTATCAAAGGGGACATGCCGTGGCATGTCCCGACTGTCGGCCCCTCCTGGGGCACTTGTGCTTCCGTCACGTGGACCTCCGCCGGACGGTCCAGCGGATGGTCACCACGGCACCGTCCTGTCACCAAGTCTGGCGTTTGCACCGTGGTCCCCGCCACCCCAAAATCCTCCTGCCGGAATGGCCCGAGGGACCCACGACACGTTTTATGCCCGCTCGACCAGCGCTTTACGCATCCCCGTTGGCAGTAGGGTTCCGTGCATGACGCGAGAGCCGTACCCGAGCGCACGCCGTGAAGACATCGTAGACATCCTGCACGAAACGCCCGTCCCAGACCCCTATCGGTGGCTCGAGGACCCCGACAGCCCCGAGACGAAGGACTGGCTGCTCGCGCAGGCCGAGCTGTACGGCAAGCAGCGGGGGACGCAACGATTCAAGAGCCGCGTCGCCGAACTGCTCAGGTCAGGATCGGTTGGAGCCCCAATTTGGCGTGACGAAAATCACTTCTTCTCCCGGCGCACGCCCGACCAGGAGCACGCCGTCTACTACGTGGTCGCGCCCGACGGCACCGAGCGGGCCCTGATCGACCCGATGGCGATCGATCCGTCCGGGCTCACCACGCTCGACGCGGTGCAGCCCGACAAGGAGGGGCGCCTACTGGCGTACCAGATCTCGGTGGGCGGCAACGAGGAGTCGGTGCTCTACATCATCGACGTCGCCACCGGCGCGCGGCTGGAGGGGCCGATCGACCGCTGCCGCTACTCCCCCGTGGCGTGGCTGCCGGGCGGCGAGGCGTTCTACTACGTACGCAGGCTGCCCAGCACCGAGGTCCCCGAGAACGAGACCCAGTTCCACCGCCGCGTCTACCTGCACCGCGTCGGCACCTCCACCGAGGACGACGTGATGATCTTCGGGCAGGGCCTGAAGATGACCAACTACTACGGCGTCGCCGTCTCCCGCGACGGCCGGTGGCTGCAGGTCTCGTCCCACGAGGGCACCGCGCCGCGCAACGACGTCTGGGTGGCCGACCTGACCGCGTCCCCGATCGACCGGCCCGAGCTACGGGTCGTGCAGGAGGGCGTGGACGCGCAGTCAGGGCTGGTGTTCGGCCGCGACGGCCGGCTCTACGTGCACACCGACCGCGACGCGCCGAGGGGCCGGGTGTGCGTCACCGACCCGGCCGAGCCCGGCTTCGAGACCTGGCGCGACCTGATCCCCGAGGACCCGGAGGCGGTGCTGTCGGACTTCGCGATCCTCGACGGCCTGGAGCGCCCGGTCATGCTGGTGGGCTGGACCCGCCACGCGATCAGCGAGATCACCGTCCACGACCTGGAGACCGGCGAGCGCCTCGGCGAGGTGCCGACGCCGGGTCTCGGCTCGATCGGCAGCATCGTCGAACGTCCCGAGGGCGGCCACGAGGCGTGGTTCGGCTACACCGACAACACCACGCCGCCCACCATCCAGCGCTACGACGCCGCGACGGGCGAGACCACGCTCTGGGCGGCCTCGCCGGGCGCCGTCGACGTGCCGCAGGTCCGCACGGAGCAGGTGGTCTACCGCTCCAAGGACGGCACCGACGTCCGCATGCTGATCATCTCCCCGGTCGTCGAGGCGCAGGGGCCGCGGCCCACCATCCTGTACGGCTACGGCGGCTTCGGCCTGTCCATGACCCCCGGCTACTCCGCGTCGATCCTGGCCTGGGTCGAGGCGGGCGGCGTCTACGCCATCGCCAACCTGCGCGGCGGCGGCGAGGAGGGCGAGGAGTGGCACCGCGCGGGCATGCTGGCCAACAAGCAGAACGTGTTCGACGACTTCCACGCCGCGGCCGAACACCTCATCGCCACGGGCCTCACCACGCCCGCCCAGCTCGGCATCTCCGGCGGCTCCAACGGCGGCCTGCTGGTGGGGGCGGCCCTGACGCAACGGCCCGACCTGTACGCGGCCGTGGTCTGCTCCGCGCCGCTGCTCGACATGATCAGATACGAGAAGTTCGGCCTCGGGGCCTCCTGGAACGTCGAGTACGGCTCGGCCGACGATCCCGAGCAGTTCGGCTGGTTGCGGGGCTATTCGCCCTACCACCACGTCCGGGAGTCGGTGGCGTACCCGGCGACGTTGTTCACCGTCTTCCAGTCCGACACGCGCGTGCACCCGCTGCACGCGTGGAAGATGTGCGCGGCACTGCAGCACGCCTCGACGGCCGACCGGCCGGTGCTGCTGCGCAACGAGACCGAGGTCGGGCACGGCGCACGCTCGGTGAGCAGGACGGTGGACCTGTCGGCCGACACCCTCACCTTCCTGGCCCGGTACACCGGCCTGTAGCCCCCTCGCGGGCCCCGGCGTGCCGGGCTAGCGCGGGAAGATGATCGTCTTGTGCCCGTCGAGCAGCACCCGCTGCTCGGCGTGCCACTTGACGGCCCTGGCCAGCGCCACGCACTCGACGTCGCGACCGATCGCCACCAGGTCTTCAGGCGAGTGGCTGTGGTTGACCCTGGCCACCTCCTGCTCGATGATCGGCCCCTCGTCGAGGTCGGCCGTCACGTAGTGGGCGGTCGCGCCGATGAGCTTGACCCCGCGGCTGTGCGCCTGGTGGTAGGGCTTGGCGCCCTTGAACGACGGCAGGAACGAGTGGTGGATGTTGATCGCCCGGCCCGCCAGCTTCGCGCACAGCTCCTCCGACAGCACCTGCATGTAGCGGGCCAGCACCACCAGGTCGACCTGGTAGTGCTCGACCAGGGCCAGCACCTCGGCCTCCTGCTTCGGCTTGGTCTCCGGCGTGACCGGCAGGTGGTGGTAGTCGATGCCGTTGGACTGCGTGAGCGGCCGCAGGTCGGGGTGGTTGGAGACGACGGCGGCGATCTCGATGTCGAGGGCCTTCGAGCGTACGCGGTAGAGCAGGTCGTTGAGGCAGTGGTCGAACTTGCTCACCATGATCAGCACGCGCGGCTTCCTGGCCACGTCGCGCAGCGTGAACTCCATGGCGAAGTCGGGCGCGAGAGCGGCGAAGGCGGCGTTGAGCTCGTCTTCGCCCAGAGGGGCCGAGAACTGCACGCGCATGAAGAAGCGCTGCCCCACCCTGTCTCCGAACTGCTGGCTCTCGATGATGTTGCACCCGTGCCCGGCCAGCAGGCCGGAGACGGCGGCCACCACACCGGGCCGGTCGGGGCAGGACAGCGTCAGGATGTGTTCGGCGGGGCTGATCATGCTTCACTCTCGCGGGCTCGGACCGGGGGGCCGCGACGCGGCCGACCTGGGCAGGCTACCGGTCGGCGGCCGGCCCGCGCACGGGTGTGGCCGCGATCGGCGGCGAGGTCGGCCGTACGGGCGCGCGCGCCCGGTCGAGCACCTCTCGGCTCAGAAGGCGTTGATGCCCGTGAGCTCCGCCGACAGGGCCCAGAGGCGGGCGGCCTGAGCGGGGTCGGTGGCGTAGTCTCGGACACCGGCGCGCGCGAGCGGGTCGGAGGTCGGCTCGGCGATGTCGCAGTCCTCGCAGTAGACCCCACCCATGCCCGCGAGCTGCGCGGACGTCGCCGCCCACACCTGCGTCGCCGCGCCCTGCTCGGGAGTCTTGAAGCTGGGCTCCAACGGGTTGCCGTCCTCGTCGATCCAGCCGGCCGCGACCATCTCCTCCTTGGGGAGGTGGCGCTGCAGCGGGGTGAGGATGCCTCCCGGGTGCAGCGAGAACGCGCGCACCCCCGCGTCTCGGGCGAGGGCGTCGAGGTGCACCGCGAACAGCACGTTCGCGGTCTTGGACTGCCCGTACGCCTGCCACTTGTCGTAGCCGCGCGCGAAGTGCACGTCGTCCCAGCGGATGCCCGAGTGGCGGTGGCCCCCGGACGAGACGGCCACCACCCGGCCCCGCCCCCGGGCGATGGCCGGCCAGAGCAGGTTGACCAGCGCGTAGTGGCCGAGGTGGTTGGTGGCGAACTGCGCCTCCCAGCCCGGCCCGACGCGCGTCTCCGGACAGGCCATGACGCCGGCGCTGTTGATGACGATCTCGGCGCTGCGGCCGGTGGCGAGGAAGCGCTCGGCGAACGCGCGTACGCTGTCGAGGTCCGCGAGGTCGAGCTCGTCCACCTCGACCCCGTCGAGGTCGCCCACCGCCTCCTCGGCGCTCTCCTTACGGCGGGCCGGGACGACGACGTGGGCGCCCGCGCGGGCGAGGGCACGGGTGGTCTCCAGCCCCAGGCCGGAGTAGCCACCGGTGACGATCGCCAGCTTCCCGGTCAGATCGACGCCGTGGAGCACGTCGTCGGCGGTGCTCCTCGGGCCGAAGCCCGACCCGATCTTGTGTTGTGGGGTGGTCATGCGCTCCACGATACGAATTAGAGTGCGCTCCAGGTCAAACGCCGCCCTGGCCCCGGCAGCGACGGCGGGGGTAGCGTCTGTCCTCGTGAGCGAGTTCGACGATCGTCCGGCCGCACGGGTCGTCTGCCTCGACCGGGACGGCCGGGTGCTGCTCATGCACTGGTACGACCGGATCGCCCAGGCGGACGTCTGGGAACCCCCTGGCGGCGGCATCGACCCCGGCGAGACCCCGCTGGAGGCCGCCAGGCGGGAGCTGGCCGAGGAGACCGGGCTGCCCGGCTCGGCCGTGCTGGACCGGTTCGTCGAGGTCGAGCGCGACTTCTCGTGGCTGGGCGTCCGCTATGTCAAGCATGAACCCTTCTACCTGGCCAGGTTCGCCGAGGTCCGCCCTGAGGTGGACCCAGGGGAGCTGACCGAGGAGGAACGGGACGCCTACCGGGGCTACGCGTGGGCCGCGGAGCTGCCGTCGGACGTCGAGCCTCCGGGGCTGGCGGGGGTCGTCGAGCTGCTCACGAAGGACCTGCCCTGAAGCCTCCCCTCGCACCCTGCCCCCGTACTGGGCCTCACGGCGCCTGCCTGGCCCCTCGCCCCGCCTCATCTCTCGCCCAGCTCCGCCAGCGTGGTCGTCATCAGGGCGCGCAGCACGTGCCCGCCCACCTTCTCGTGCTCGTCCTCCACCGGCAGCCCCTGCCCCACCCGCTCGCGGTAGACCTCGCGCTCGCGCGGGTCGGTGAAGGGCAGCGCGGTCAGCGCGACGATCACGCTGACCTGGGTGCCATAGCCCGGCAGGACGGCCACCGCGTGCGTACGCAGGCAGCTCTCGTCGGGTGCGCCGTACCAGCCGCACTTGACCCCAGCCTCCGGCCGGCCCAGCGCCTCGCGGACGCCGAACGCCTGCGGCCGCTCCACCGCCCCCATCCACCCGAGGACGTCCGCGGCCACCGGATCACCCGTCGCGGCGGCCTGGGCCAGGTCCGCGTAGGCGGCGGCCACCTCGTCGGCCGCCACCTCGACCGAGCCGAACCGGGACAGATCACCGTTGGGCGGCTCCCAGGCGATGCCGGTGCGCCGGCGGAGGTCGTCGAGGATGACGCGTGGGCCGACGGACAACCACAGGTTGAGCGTGTCGATGTTGGAGGAGACGACGACGGCGGGCTCGGCGTGGCGGCGCCAGCGCTCGGGGTCGGGGATGCGGGCCGCGGCGACCCAGGCGTACAGCGGCTTGAGCAGCGAGGCGCAGCGCAGCCGGGTCGGGCCGTACGTGACGCTCAGCGTGCGGACGGGCGGCCCGCCGTAGCCGCGCCTGATGCCCGCGGCCTGGACGCCGGCGCCGTAGTCGAGATCGTCGAGCAGCTCGTTGAAGCCCACGGTCCCACGGTAGACCTATGGGGCACTTCCCCAGCGGGCTTCGTACCACTCCATGCTCGGTGGCTCGCCGGGCAGCTCGGTCGCGCCGGGCGCGCGCAGCCCGTCGAGGGCGATGGCCAGCAGGCGGCGCTTGACGTGGTCGTGCTCCTCGTCGGGTGGGCCTGGCGCCGGGCGGCTGAACTGCTCCATGAGCAGCGAGATGTCCAGCATGGTCACGTCGCCCCTGAGCACGCCCGCCTGGTGGGCTCTGGCGACGAGGCGTGCCGCGGCCTCGTCGCACCTGCGCGCCGTGCGCCACATCTCGTCGGTGACCTCGATGGTGCCCGCTATCGGGGCGAGCGCGCCCGACCTGTTGGCCACGCAGGTGCGTACGTAGCGGGCCAGGCCCTCCCACGGGTCGTCCTGTGCCAGCCCCGACTCGGCGGCCTCCAGCGAACGCTCCATGGCGATCAGGCACAGGCGCTGGAGCAGCTCCTCCTTGGTGCGGTAGCGGCGGTAGAGGCTGCCCATGCCCACGCCCGCCCGCTTGGCGATGGCCGACACCGGGGCGTCGAAGCCCTGCGTGGTGAACACCTCGTGCGCCGCCCGCAGCAGGGCCAGATCGTTGCGCCTCGCCTCGGCCTGCCTGCCGCGTGTGCTCATGGGGTACAGGATATTTCCGGAGCGCAGCGCTCCGATACAATCGCATCCCTGACGAACGATGAGGAGTGCGACGATGCGCGCGGTGGTGCTGAGGCGGTTCGGCGGGCCCGAGGCCCTGGTCGTGGAGGAGCTGCCGGATCCCGTGCCCGGGGCCGGGCAGGTGCTGGTGGAGGTGGAGGTCGCCGGGATCACGTTCGTGGAGACGCAGGTACGCGCCGACCGCGGGCCGCGGCGGGCCGAGCTGCCCGCGGTCCTGGGCAACGGCGTCGCGGGCACGGTCACGGCGGTCGGCGACGGCGTGGACCCCTCGGCCGAGGGCACCCGGGTGGTCACCACGCTGGGCGGCTACGGCGGATACGCGGAGCTGGCCCTGGCCGGCGCGGACGACCTGCTCCCGATCCCCGCCGGGCTGTCACCCGAGCACGCGGTGGCGCTGCTCGCCGACGGGCGCACCGCCGTGGGTCTGGCCACCGCCGCCGCGCCCAGACCCGGGGAGTGGGTGCTGGTAGAGGCGGCCGGCGGCGGGGTGGGCAGCCTGCTCGTCCAGCTCGCCCGCGACGCGGGGGCGCGGGTGGTGGGGGCGGCGAGCAGCGCCGCCAAGCGCGACCTGGCGGCGAGCCTGGGCGCCGAGCTGACCGTCGACTACACCGATCCCGGCTGGACCGACGTCGTACGCGAGGCGACCGGCGGCCTGGACGTCGTCTTCGACGGGGTGGGCGGCGACCTCGGCACGGCGGCACAGGCGCTGCTCAAGGACGGGGGCAGGCTCAGCGTGTACGGCATGGCGGGCGGCCCCATGACCGTCCCCGATCCCCGGGTGACGGCGGTGGCCTGGCCCGCGGTGGACCTGCGCGAGCTGTCCGGGCAGGCCCTTGAGCTGGCCGCCGCCGGACGCCTGCGCCCCACCATCGGCGCCACCTTCCCCCTGGAGTCGGCCGCCGAGGCGCACGCCGCCATCGAGGCCCGCACGGTCATCGGCAAGACCCTGCTCACTTCCGTACGGCCACCGGCTCGACCGTGACGGCAGGGCTCAGCCGGCCGTGACGGCGGGGCTCAGCGGCCGTCAGAGCGGGTCCAGGGGCCGCACAGCCTCCCGGTTTCAGGGGTGGTGACGGCAGCGGCTCAGAGGTCGTACAGCGTCAGGGAGGCGGCGAGCGCGGCCGGGATCAGGGCGAGCACGGCGAGCGCCACCGCGACCCGGCGTCGACGGCCCGCCCCCGTCCCCGTCACGTACGCCGCCAGCGCCCCCGCCACCGCGAAGGACGCACCCGCCGCGACCACGTCCGCGTACGTGGACGCCCACGAGGGCAGCGACTCCCCCGCGATCCTGAACACCACGAGCATCCCGGCCGCCGCCACCGCCACCCGGCGGCCCGGCCGCACGTCCACCCGTTCCAGCGCGAGCGCCGACCCGGCGAGCAGGGCCAGGCTGATCACCACGACAACCCCCACGGCCGGCGCCAGACAGCCCCAGTCCTCGCAGCCGACGCCCGCCCAGGCCAGCCGTACGCTCGCCCACCAGAACACCCCGAGGGCCGCGCACACCACAGCCGCCCGCGCCATTCGCCCCCTCATGCCCCAATGCTCCCACCCGGCACGCCCTCAGAGCGCGCCGGTCAGGAGAGACCGGCGGCGCGGTGGTCGTCGGCGGCGGCCTCGGCGTGGCGGCCCAGGGCGTGCAGGGCGACGGCGCGGTTGGCGTAGAGATCGGCCTGGGGCTGGAGGTCGATGGCCCGCGTCAGGTCGCCGAGCGCCCCCTCCAGGTCGCCGGTGCCGTAGCGGAGCACGCCCCGGTTCCCCCATGCCGAGGCCAGGTCAGGTGCCCGCGCCACGGCCAGGTCCAGCGCCGCTGCGGCCTCGGCGTACCGGCCCACCGCCGTGTCGAGCTGGCCCAGCACCGTGAGCAGGTGCGCGTTGCCGGGGTCGAGGCCGAGCCCGGTCCCGGCGTCGGCCCGCGCCTCCTCGTCACGTTCGAGCGCGGCCAGCAGACCGGCGCGGTTGATGTAGGCGTCCAGGTAGGCGGGGTCCAGCTCGATCACCCGCCCCAGGTCGGCCAGCGCCCCGTCGATGTCGCCCCGCACGGTACGCAGCTCCGCCCGGTTGTAGTAAGCCTCCGGCAGCGGCGGGCCCGCCCGGATGGCCCGTTCGAAGTCGACCACGGCCTCGTCGTGACGCCCGAGCTTGAACAGCAGGTTGCCGCGTTCGAGCTGGTAGTCGGGGAAGCCGGGGTCGATGGCGATCGCGGCCCCGTAGTCCTCCAGTGCCTCCTTGGCCCGCCCGAGCCCGGCCAGGAGCTGCGCCCGGTTGGCCAGCAGCACCATCCGGTGGACGGGGTGGCGTTCGCCCAGCTCGCGTGCCAGGTCGAGGGCCGACTCCACCAGTGACAGCGCGGCCTCCTTCCGTCCTTCCCGCAGCTCGATCAGGGCCAGGCCGTTGCGGTCGAAGCCGAGCTTGAACGCCCGTTCGCCGGGGTCGGGCAGCAGGGAGGAGATCGCGATGGCCTCGTTGATCCAGGAGCGGGCCCGGCCCAGGTCGCGCTGGGCGGGGTCGGGGTGGCGGGCGTCGAGCATGGCCGTCCCGTACGCCGCCGCGGCGTGCATGGCGGGGTCCTGGCTGGCCCGGCGTACCCGTTCCCAGAGCGCGCGGGCCTCCTCCGTGCGCCCGAGGCCGCCGAGCGCGGTCGCGGTGCGCTGGGCGAAGCGCCACCAGGGGGTGCCGCCCGGCTCGGTCCGCGCCAGGCCCAGCTCGCCCAGCTCGGCCACGGCGTGCAGGAACCCCTCGCGCATGCACCGGTCGACGACCGCCCACAGCTCCTGCGCGTCGCGGGTGTCGGGCGGCGGCTCGGGCCCGCCGGAGTACAGCGTGATCGCCAGGGTGCCGGGCGGGATCCGGCGCGTCATGACGTCCAGGAGTTCGAGGTCGGTCGGGTCGGCCGCGGCCGTGTTGCACACGGCGATCGCGCACCCGGCGGGCACGGCGTCGCGGACGAACTCCGTCAGCCCGTTGGCCAGCCGTAACGTGCGGCGGGGCGCGGGCACGAGGATGCGTTCGTCGTCGGGCAGCCCGGCGTCGATCGTGCCCCGCCCAGGCCGTACGGTCCCGGCCAGCTCGGGCGCGGCGGCCAGGATCTCGATGTCGTGGGCCGCCACCAGCTCCGGCGCACGCCGAAGAGCCGCCGGCACCAGGTGCCCCAGCAGCGCGGCGGCGGCCGTGTAGGGGCCGCGCGGCCGTCGATGCGCGTCGATCAACGGCATCAGCAGCGGCGCGGCCCCTGTCCGGGCGGGCGGTTCGCCCTCAACCCTGAGATGGGACCTCTCCTCGCTCACCCCTTGTGAATGACGCTGGAGGTCCCTGCGAGCCTCGCGGTTCCGGGCTTGCGAACGACGATGCGCTTCATGACGTGCCTCTCACTCGGGGGACAATCACCCATTATTGGGGCACCCCACCGAATATCAAGGACTATCCGGATTAAGTGGGAGGCTAATGGATAAAATACACTTGCCTTTTGAATGCTATGTCTAACCTACTCGGACCGAAACCAGCGGTGCGGTCGTGTGGTATGAGCCGGATCGGGATCCTCCATCAAGTCACACAGGCACCGTCCGAGCAGCGTGACCGACTGACAACACCCCGGCCCCGGCGTGCTCTTCTCGCGCACGATGCGGGTGGCCCGGTCCATCAGCCGCTCCAGGCTCGGCTCCGTGCCGCCCTTGAGCGACCGGGTCTGCCAGGGGCACGTGTCGACGTCCGTACAGGCGCTCCTCGCGATGTACGGCGGGGCGGGCCCACCCTCCAGCCGTAGTGGGTCCTCACGCTTGATCCGCAGGTCAGCGAGGGCCATGGCGGCCCGGCGGGCGAGCGCCAGCCGGTCTCGGCGGTGCCGCTCCCCGACCGCGGGCACCGTACGGGACGGCAGGGCCAGCAGCATCGCCCCGGCCATCAGCGCCCCGCCCACGACCATGCCCCACCCCATCGGCTCCTGGAACCAGATCACCGCGATCGCCGCCACCCACAGGGGCTGCGAGGACATGAGGATCTGACTCGGCACGGCCGGTACGTGCGCCTGCCCGTACGAGCGGGCCAGGAAGCCCAGCGCGCACGAGACCACGGACAGGTGGGCCAGGATCGTCCAGTCGGGCAGGCTCTGCGGCACCGAGACGCCGTCGCGCACGGCCACCACTCCGGTGAGGACCCCGATGGTGAGGAGCTGGATCACCGTCAGCGCGTACGCGGGGAAGCCGGACGGCCCCCTGGACAGGTGGGCGAGGAACAGCGTGTGCCCCGAGTAGAGCGCGGCGGCCGTGATGGTGACGACGAGCGCCACCACCGAGACCTCCTGCTCCTTGTCCGCCCCCCGCACCAGCGTGAACACAGTCATGCCGGCCAGCGCGAGCAGGACACCCGCCCAGACCCGCCCCGCCACCCGCTGCCGGAACAGCACGAGCGAGAGGATGGGCGTGATCATCACGCTGCAGCCGACGGCGAAGCCCGACACCGCCGACGGCAGGCTGTCGAGCGCCACGGCCTGCGCCGCCTGCCCGACCCCGAACATGACCCCGAGTACGGCCCCGTTGATCCACACCTGCCGCGGCAGCCCCCGAAGGCAGCGCGGCCGGATGAGGAACAGCGTCAGCGCGGCGAGGAGATAGCGCTCGGCGAGCAGGTCCTCGACCGGTAACCGCGGAATGAGATCTTTCATCAGTGGGAACGCCGACCCCCAAGCGGCGCTCACGAACAACAGAAGCACGGCTCCCAGAAGGGGGCGGGGAGCGGGCACGACTGCCATGAGAAAAGCATGGCACTACTATTCGCAGCCTTGGATGTACAGGGCGCAGCCGGTGAGGCTTGTCTATACCTCGGTGGTAAGAGCCTCACCCGCGGGTTTGTACATCCTTATCCGGGGACTCTGATATAGGGACCGGCCGAACATTTCGTTCATGAGAAATTCGGCGGCAGATACCCGATTCGCCCGGCAGGGCGGTGGGGCCCGGAGGAGGGCCGCCGAGAGGGCGCAGGACCGGCGGGGACGTCACGCCGAGGTCCGGGGCCGTTGACCGGGAACGTGCACCGCGAACAGCGGCCCCAGGAAGAGGACGGCATGGGGCCGTTGGACAGACGGCGTCGCGGCCTAGAGCTCCAGCACCGCGGGAGGGATCAGGCGTTTCTCGATGTAGACGACGGTCAGGCGGCCCACCTGCTCTCTGGACAGCTCGCGCCATCCCCGGCGCTCGTACAGCGCCAGCGCGGCCTCCTGGTTGAGCGTGGTGTCACCCCTGGCCAGATGGAACCCGAGATCCACCGCGCGCCGCTCCAGCGCCGTGAGCATGGCCGCGCCGAACCCGCGCCGCTGGTACGCGGGGTGCACGCGCAACCGGCAGATCTCGGCCGTGCCCGTGTCGACGGGTTTGAGCCCGCCCATGGCCACGACCCGGGAGGCCACCTCCCCCACCAGGAAGTCACCGCCACAGGCGAGGTAGATCTCCTGGATGCGCGGGAAGTCGTCGTCGTAGTAGACGCCGTCACCGGGGACCAGGCCCACCTCGGCGAGGCAGACCCGGTGCAGCGCGAGGATGGTGTCGAGGTCGGACCAGCGATAGCGCCTGATCGCCAGCTTCATCAACCGCCCCCCTTCAACGTGGCCTGCCTCGGCCGCCGGATCAGGGCCCGGAACTCGCCGATCCTCGGAGCGTCCGCGTCGCGCGACATGATGGCCTGTTCGAGCGCCAGCGCGGGCCGCACGATGAAGTCGGTGAGGTATTCGTCGCCGAGCAGGGTGAGAGCCTTGATGCCGATGGCCACCGCCTCCTTGACGTCGCCGTCGATGAGCCGGCAATGGGCCTGGTCGAGCCTGATCAGCGTCTGGTCGAGTACGTGGTCCTCGTACTTGTCGAGTGCCTGGTCGAGGACGACCTCCGCCTCGATGGTCTGGCCGAGCTTGGTGAGCACGTCGCCCTGGTAGAAGTAGAGCTGCTTCTCGGTGTAGCCGAAGGCGAGGTCTTCCTTGTCCTCGGGTTTCATGTGCGCGAAGGCGCTCCTGGCCCGCGCCAGAGCCCGCCTGGCCTGGTCGACGATCTCCTTGTTGTTGTCGGTCGCGGCCATCGTGGCCAGCGCCCTGGCCTCCACGACCGGAGCCATGGCCTGCGCCGGGCACGGCGTGGAGCCGGCCAGGTCGCGGCTCTTCTTCGCCAGGGTGAGCGCCTCGCGGGCGTCGCCGAAGTAGAGGGGGACGAGCGACTCGCGGGCGCAGATCCACGCGCGCAGCGCGCGGTCTCCGGTCTCGTCGGCGGCGGTGCGCCCGGTGCGGAAGAACGAGCGGGCCAGGCGATGGTCACCCAGGTTGATCATGATCATCCCGCTCAGCCCGGCGAGCTGCGCGGCCATCCTGCACAGACGCTCTTGCAGGTCGATGGGCTGGCGGCGGGCCATCGCCGTGCGTACGGCGCTCAGTTCGAGCATCACGTCGCACAGGAGCCGCAGGGGGGCCGTCGTCGTGTACTGGCGGCCGAAGCTGAGCGTGGCCTCCTCCCACTGGTCGAGCATCGCGGCGGAGACGGTGGCCGAGACCATGGTCTCGTCCATCCTGCGCCGGATGCCCTCGCACGCTCCGAGCACCGGTCCCTCAAGTTGCTCCGCCAGGTTGGTGTCGGTGTGGAGCAAGCTTAAAAGGGTGCGGCGGAGGATGTTCTCGTCCTCCTCCGCGTCGGGGTCGGGCCCCATCGGGTGCAGGACCAGCTCCCGCTCGGGAGCCGGCGACGACCGGTCCTTGACCACCTCCGACGTCAGCACGCCCGGCATCCGGTGGCCGTGGCCGCAGATGCAGGGCGAGTCGAAGCCCAGGGCGATCGGCTCCACGCGGTAGACCGTGCACAGGTAGTGCAGGTATTCGGGCCCCGGGCGTTTGAGCCCGCTCTCGTACGCCGAGAGCAAGGTCTCGCCGATGCCGGGCATCGGTTTCGCGTCACGTTCGAACAGGGCTCTGACCTGCTCGATGACGTCCGCCAGCGCGATCCCGTAGGCCAAGCGATGCGCCTTGATGCGGGTCGTGCTGAACTGGCCCGTGCACGCTTCGTGGATCTCTTCAGCGATCTGGGCAGACGTGCGCCCGACGGCAAGGCCCCTGGCCCTGACCCGTCGGGCGATCTCCGTCTCCCTGTGCTGTCTGCCGGACATCCCGGCCCCTCTCACGCATGTCTCGACCGGTCCGCAACTGGTGACTCAGCGTAGCCCGCAAGTCGCTGTGCGCCTACCCATGACTATGAAGTAATGCCGACAGGATGGGAAACGCCAGTAGCCAGCCTACGGTTAAGGATCGTCCACCCAGGGACTGTTTCTTACAACCCACGAGGGAGAAGCGACTCCCCGTGAGCGGAACGTGCCGTTGCGCACACCCTTGACGTTGAGCCATCTTGGGCGCACCAGCAACGATTCCCAACGGAGGGACGAACTGTGGGGGACGCCAACTTCGAGCACCTGGAGCGTCTGGTGGCTGAACTCGGCGCTCGGGGGTTGCTCGCACGAGTGGTCCAGACCCAGAGCGGGCGCAGGTTCGTACGGGTCATCAACCCGAACGCCACGAGCCTGTCCGAAAGCGTCACCTGTCGGCCGGCAGCCGTGTCGGGCCTGCCGGACTGGTGGTACTGCTGGTCCTGGGGCGAACGCATGCACACGGCCGACGACCCGGCCGGTGCGGCGACCAAGGTCGCCCGCGTGCTCGCCGCCGTGGGGGAGTGACGACACGGTGGACCGGGTGGAGCGCAGCCACCACGGCTCACCGGACCCCACGGCGGTTCCTGGGGGCCGGCGGAGTGATCGGTGCGGAGGGACTCCCTTATGCCGGAGCCCTGGCCACTCCGCCGGTTCCGGCCCGGGCGCGCATCCACCGCGTGCGCCCGCGTCACGTGCTCCCTCCCCACGTGCCCCCCTCACCACCTGCTCCCGTGTTCACGTGCCCCTCACGCGCCCTCTCGCCACGTGTGCCCGCGCCGCGCATGCCCGCGCCGGCCACGCCCCACCGCAGGTGCCCGCACCGCGTGCGCCGTCATCAGGCACTCCCCCACCCCTGACGGCACGTACGCCGTGCCCGCAAGCCGCCCGCCCGGTCCGCCGGTCGGGTGTTCGGGGGATCCCTTCCGGAACCGGCACGGGACATGCTTCCGGGTGTGTGTCCCGTTCCGAGCCGTCCGTCATCGGAGCGCCGGCTCTCTCCCTCCGCGGCCCAGAGAGCCGGTGACCCCGTCTTCCCCGGCGTGATGTGACGGCGGGCGGTTCGGTCGGCGGTATTTTGGATCGAAACGGTCCAAACGCCGACCGAACCGCTTCCGGAGGGGGATTCACCATAGTGTTACTGCAGGTGACGCTGTCGCCGCCGACCGTGTCCCCGTCGCCGACCCCGGCGACACCGACCGTGTCCCCGACGTCGTTGCCGACACCGGCGGTGACAACCGTGTCCCCGGCACCGTCGGGGACATCGACGGTGTCGACCGTCCTGCCCGACTTCGACAGGGTGACCACGCAGATGGCCGGGGCCTGCAAAGATGACCCCATCTGCTCTAGTCTTGCCGGGATGCTCAACAACGCGTGGTGGGCTCCGCTCGTGGGCAGTGCGATCGTGATCGTCCTGATCCTCGTGCTGGGCTTCGTCATCCGCAATCTCGTGCACCGGATCATCACCAAGGTGGTGAACCGGGCGGCGACGAGCGGCTCGATCACGAGCAAGTTCCGCAAGGGCGTGGCGACCGACGGCATCGACGCCCTCCTGCACGAGCGGCGCAAGCAGCGGGCCGAGACGATGGGGTCGGTGCTCAAGCACGTCGCCTCGATCGTCGTCCTGGGCACCACGGTGCTGACCGTGCTCGACCGGCTGACCATCCCGATCGCGCCGCTGCTGACCAGCGTCGGCATCCTCGGCGTGGCCATCGGCTTCGGCGCGCAGGAGCTGGTCAAAGACTTCATCGCGGGCATGTTCATGCTGCTGGAGGACCAGTACGGCGTGGGCGACGTGATCGACGCGGGCGCCGCCGTCGGCACGGTCGAGGCGGTCACCCTGCGCGTCACCAGGCTGAGAGACGTCGACGGCCGCGTCTGGTACGTCCGCAACGGCACGATCACGCGGGTCGGCAACGAGTCGCAGGGCTGGTCGCGGGCGTACATGGACGTGCCGGTGGCCTACGACGCCGACGTCGTGGGCGTGCGGGTGCTGCTGGAGCACGTGGCGGAGGAGCTGTGGGCCGACTCCGAGCTGCGCGAGTCCAAGATCGTGGAGCAGCCGCAGGTGTTCGGGGTCGAGCAGCTCTCCGACAGCTCACTGGTGTTCCGCATCACCGCCAAGACGCTGCCCTCCGCGCAGGCGGAGGTATCGAGGGAGCTCAGGCTCCGGGTCAAGACGGCGCTCGACGCCGCGGACATCCCGATGGTCTCCACCACCCCCTAAGCTGATTACCGTGACAGAGACCTCCTTTTACGACGCCGTCGGAGGCGAGGAGACCTTCAGGCGCCTCGTACAGCGCTTCTACGAGGGGGTCGCGGAAGACCCGCTCCTGCGGCCGCTCTACCCGGAGCCCGATCTGACGGGCGCCGAGGAGCGGCTGCGGGGCTTCCTGATCCAATACTGGGGCGGCCCCAAGACCTACAGCGAGCAGCGCGGCCACCCCCGGCTGCGGATGCGGCACATGCCGTTCGTGATCGGCGAGCCGGAGCGCGACGCCTGGCTGCGGCACATGCGCGACGCGGTCGACTCGCTCGGCCTGCCGGACGAGCAGGAGACCCGGCTCTGGGACTATCTGGTCTACGCGGCCCACAGCCTGATCAACTCCCCCACCTGACGCGCCCGTCTGACTTCCCCTGACGGCGTGCCACGCGGAGTTCCATTCCTCATACCGGGGAGTGGCTGGACTCCCCCCGAGGGAGTGCTTTTCTCCACCGGAGGGCGCCGGGTCACGACCCTCGGGGCCGCTCGCCGCGGAAGGGGATGACGGGCAGCGACGCCACGGCGCACACCAGGCCGACGGCGAACCCGGCCCAGTAGCCGGTGCTCAGCATCAGCGCCCCGGCAAGCGGCGTGACCACGAGCGAGACGCTGTTCTGGACGGTGTTGTGGGTGCCGAGCACCTTGCCCGCCCAGCCGGGTCCGGCCAGCTCGCCCGCCGACAGGTACGCCAGCCCGTTGCCCGCCACGGTCATCACCGCCGCCACGACGAGCGTCCCCACGCCCAGGGCGCTGACGGTGAACGTCCCGGCGACCAGCAGGGCCAGCACGGCCAGGTTCCAGAGGGTGAGCAGGAGCAGGGGCCGCATGCGCAGCCCCGTACGGTCGGACCAGCGCCCGGCGGCGATGCGTACGACGGCCCCGCCGATGGCCGCCACCCCGAACAGCCGCCCGGCGGCCACGTCGTCCCAGCCGTAGACCGTGACCAGGCAGTCCACGCCGTACGTGCTGACCACGACCTGCGGCACGACGTGCAGGGCGCTGGTGGCGTGCACCCGCCAGAGCGCGGCCTGCCGGTACGGCGAGGGCGCCCGTTCCGCCCGCGCCCCGGAGATCGGGTGCGGCGGCTCGGCCATGAACAGCGCGGCCAGAACGGCGGCCAGCAGGCTCACGCCGGAGCAGAGCAGCAGCACGCCGGACAGCCCGTACGCCTGGGCCATGGGCGGCAGCGTGAAGGCGGCCACGGCCATGCCGAGGGTGAAGGAGACCTGGCGCAGGCCCATGGCGACCCCGCGTTCCGGCGGCTCGAACCAGCGCAGCACGATCCGCCCGCCGCCGACCATCGCGGCCGAGCCCGCCGCCCCCGATAGCGCCAGCAGCGAGACCACCGCCCACGTCTGCTCGACGAAGGCCGTGACGGCGAACAGCGCGGCGGCCAGCCCCACGCCGAGGCCCAGGACCAGCCGCTCGCCGTGCCGGTCGGCCAGCGCGCCCCAGGCGACGAGGGCGCACAGAATCCCCAGAGCCGGGGCGTTGCCAATGAGGCCACCCACGGGCAGTAAGACGTTGAAATGTCGCAATATTTCGGGCATGACCAGAGGCAGGCCGAACAGCCCCAGAGTGACGCTGGCGTGCGCGTTGACGCCCAGCGCCAGCATCAGCCACCGTCGCATCCCGCGCGCTACTCCGCGAACCGTTTGAGGTAGGCCAGCTCCCCCTCGCTGAGCCTGCGCGGCGCGGCCCGCTCGACGTCGTAGGCCGCCAGCACGGACAGGGCGGTGACGTAGAGGGCCTCGTCGTCGACGATCTCGTAGCGGAGCGTGAAGCGTACCGGCCTGATCTCGGTCACCCAGGTCTCGACGCGTACGGGGGCGGCGCGGAAGCCGAGCGGGCGGCGGTAGTCGATCTCGTGGCGGGTCACGACCAGGCCCTTGAACGGCTCTTCGCCGGCGTTGTACGGATCGATGTGGAACATGCCGAAGCGGGCGTCCTCGAGGTAGTCGAGGAAGCGCACGTTGTTCACGTGACCCTGGGAGTCGACATCGCCGAATCTCACCGTGCGCGGATAGATGTGCCGTTCGTACGGGGTGCGTTCAACCACGTCCGCAACCGTACCGGGCTTTGCCGGGTGGCCTCGCGCCGGGCCGGACAGGTCGGCACGGTCAGCACGGTCAGCACGGTCGGCACGGTCGGCACGGTCGGCACGGTCGGCACCGAGAACGCGACCATCGAGCGGTCGCCGGGCACGGAGCCGAGCTTTTCTAGAATCCTATTCAGATCGTCTGCCGGTCAGGGATGAGGTGTCGGATGAGCGGGATCGTCGAGGGTCGCGTGGTGATCGTCACAGGTGCGGCCAGAGGCATCGGACGGGGACACGCGCTGGAGTTCGCCAGGCAGGGTGCGAAGGTGGTGGTCAACGACCTGGGTGCGGAGGTGGACGGCACGGGGTCGTCGCGGGCGGCGGCCGGGGTGGTGGCCGAGATCGAGGCCATGGGCGGCCAGGCGGTCGTCAACGGCGAGGACGTCTCCGACTTCGACGGCGCCGAACGGCTGGTCCGCGCGGCCGTCGACCGCTTCGGCACGCTGGACGTACTGGTCAACAACGCGGGCATCCTGCGCGACCGGATGCTCGTCAACATGACCGCCGACGAGTGGGACGCCGTGATCAGGGTGCACCTGCGCGGCACGTTCGCGCCGCTGCGCCACGCCGCCGCGTACTGGCGGGCGAGGGCCAAGGCGGGCGAGCCGGTGGACGCCCGGATCGTCAACACGACCTCGTCCTCCGGCATCTACGGCAACCCGGGGCAGGGTAACTACGGCGCCGCCAAGGCGGGCATCGCGGGCCTCACGGTCATCGCGGCCAAGGAGCTGGCGCGCTACGGCGTGACCGTCAACGCGATCGCCCCCGCCGCGCTGACCCGCATGACCGAGGGCCTCATGCCGGAGGGCTCGTCCGGTGCCGACCCCGGCGACATCGCGCCGCTGGTCGTCTGGCTGTCGAGCGCCGAGGCCCGGGACATCACCGGCCGGGTGTTCAACGTGCGCGCGGGCGCGATCAGCGTGGCCGAGGGCTGGCACGCCGGGCCCGGCGTGGACAAGGGCGGCAGGTGGGACCCGGCCGAGCTGGGCGCGGTCATCCCGGCCCTGGTCGGCCAGGCCGCCCAGAACGCCCTCACCAACGGCCGCATCCCCGGACGGGAGGACTGACATGCCGCTCGACCACTCACTGGTGGGTGTCGAAGGACCGGCCCAAGAGCGTACGTGGACCGCGAAGGACACCATGCTGTACGCCCTCGGCGTCGGAGCCGGCACCGCCGAGCTGGAGTTCACGACGGAGAGGGGGCAGCGGGTGCTGCCGACGTTCGCCGTGCTGGCGGCGCAGGCGCCGAGGCCCCAGCTGGGCGACTTCGACCCCGCCCTGCTGCTCCACGCCGAGCAGGGCTTCGAGCTGCACCGGGAGCTGCCTCCGGCCGGAGGCGTACGGACCCGCTCGACGGTGACCGGGATCTACGACAAGGGGTCGGGGGCGCTGGTGACCATCGAGTCCAGGGCCGTGGACCCGGACAGCGGCGAGCTGATGATCGTCACGCGCAGCTCGGTGTTCATCAGGGGCGAGGGCGGCTTCGGCGGCGACCGGGGGCCGCGCGACCCGTGGAGCCCGCCGGACCGGGCGCCCGACCACCGGGTGACCTGCTCGACGCGTCCGGAGCAGGCGCTGCTCTACCGGCTGTCCGGCGACCTCAACCCGCTGCACAGCGACCCGGAGTTCGCCGCCAGGGCCGGCTTCGACCGGCCGATCCTGCACGGGCTGTGCACGTACGGGGTGGCGGGCCGAGCGCTGCTGCACACGGTGGCCGGGTCGGACCCGGGACGCTTCAAGGCCATGTCGGGACGCTTCTCCAGCCCGGTGTTCCCCGGGGAGACGCTGACGGTGTCGATCTGGGTGGACGGGGACGAGGTGCTGTTCAGGACCACCAAGGACGACGGGACCGTGGCCCTCGACCACGGCCGCGCGACCATCACCTGACGACGCCTCCGGGCGGAATCTGATCTCGTTCGTCACGGGGGCGGGTTGGGTTAGGTCTCGCGCGTCGCGGAGCTGGCCGGGTCGGGTCTCGTTCGTCGCGGAGCGGGTTGGGTCAGGTCTCGTCGAGCACCTGGAGCGGGTCGAGGCGGCGGATCAGCGTCATCGCCGCCTCGATGACCTCCTGCGCCTCCTTCTCACTGTCGGAGGTGGCCACCTCCCGCGCGGCCTCGCCGATGATGCTGGTCAGCACGGCCACCGTGAACCTGTCGAGGGGATCACCCCCGGCCCCCAGCAGCACCGCGTTCTGACGCACCCACTCTCGCCCCCGCGTACGCCGGATCAGCTCGAACCCCGGCGGCCCGTCGCCGTCGATGAAGAGCCGGACGAGGTCACGCCGCTCCCAAGCCCCCGCGAGGTACGCCCGAGCCCCCGCGATCAGCAGCTCCACGGGGTCGTCGACGCCTTCCTTCCTGGCCCTGGCCACGCTGGAGGCGGACGCCTGCTCGTGGGCGGCCTGGTGATCCTCGTAGAGCGCGAGGAACAGCTCGGTCTTGCCGCCGAAGTGGTGGTAGAGACTGCCGACGCTGGAACCGGCCCGGGAGACCACCTCGGAGACGCTGGAGTCGGCGAAGCCGTGCTCGCTGAAGACCTCGCGAGCCGCCTGCAGCATGCTTTTACGGGTCTGGGCCGTACGGCTCCACTCCCACGAGGACTTGCGCGCCATGCGGCCATCGTAGCCCAGCAAATTCTAGAATTGAATTCAAATGCGGTCGAGCGTTCCCCGCCTACGCCCCGGCGCGACCGTACGTGGCTAGACCGGAGACGGGAGCGGCACCCGTACGGTGACGTGAGTGCCCTCTCCGGCGGCGGAGTCGACGGTGGCGGTGCCGCCCACGGCGGTGGCGCGGTCGACGATCGAGCGGGCGATCCCGAGACCCGGCGGGCGGCGGGCCGGGTCGAAGCCGCGTCCGTGATCGAGGACGCTCAGCGTGAGCACGCCCGCCCGGCTCTCCGCCCACACCACGGCGTGCCGGACCCCGGCGTGCTTGGCCACGTTCGTCAGGGCCTCGCGCAGCGCGCCCGCCAGCGCGTCGGCGATCTCCGGAGGCACCCGTTCGCGGTCCGGGGAGCCCCGCAGGCGACCCGCGTTGAACTCCACGTGCAACCCCGTCCCCACGGCCTGCCGCACCACCGTCTCCAGCACGGCCAGCACGTCGCCCTCCGGGTCGCCGTCATCACCCCTCAGGTACGCCCGCAGCCACCGCGACTCCTCCGCCACCCGCGCCCGTACCCCGTCGTCGGCGATCCATCCGTCCCTGACCAGCGCCTCCAACGTCTGCAGGATCCGGTCGTGCAGGAGCCGGGCTGTCCTCGCACGCTCGCGCTCCTCCGAGAGCTGCGCGGTACGCAGCACCTCCTCGGCCCGCGCCCGATCCAGGTCACCGGCGTTCCTGGTGAGGATCCTGGTCACGTACCAGGCCACGCCGGCGTTGGCCACCATCCCGGCCACGTGCGGCAGCACCGCCCACCACTCGTCGCCGGTCATGACGCTCCCGTACGTGAACGCCCCGCCCAGCACGCCCACCCACGCCGCCACCGCCTGCCACGACCGGTACGAGACACCTGTCATCACGGCCGTGAGCAGCACGTACGGCAGCGCGCTGCCCGGCCACCAGACCACCACAAGGTCGTGAGCCAGCCGCGGGGCGGCCACGCAGATCACCGCCACGCTCGCGTAGTGCGCGGCGAACAACCACCGTGACGGAAGCCTGCGACGGATCCCGGCCGGCGCGGAGATCGCCAGACCGGTCAGCACGAGAAGCGCCAGCAGGGCGGGCATCGGCCAGACGCCTGCCCACCGCGCGTCGCCGATCACCTCCAGCGACCCGCACAACACCACCGATCCCATCTGAAGCGCGAAAACCGCCACCGCCCGAGTACGCTCAACGGCCGCCACCCCCGACTCACGGCCCGCCACACCCGCCCTCTGGCCGGCCTCCGCCTCACTCACGGACCGCCTCCACCTCACGTGCCGCCTCCACCTCACGCGCGGTGTCCACCTCACGCGCGGTGTCCGGCTCGCGGGCGGCGTCCGCGGTCATGGCCGGTGGCGGCGTTCGAGACGGTCCAGGGCCGCGCGAGTGAGCTGGGCCTTGTTGCCGACCTGCAGTTTGGTCCTGATCCGCTCGACATAGGTGTCCACGGTCGCCTTGCTGATGTCCATCCGGCGGGCGATCTGCGCGTGGGTGAACCCCTGGGCGATGTAGGACAACGTCTGCTCCTCCCGCTCCGACAACCGCGGCAGCGCAGAATCAGAGCCGGAGCCGAAGCCGGGACCGGGCGAGTCCAGCTCGCGCTGCAGGATGTCGGCCAGTCCGGCCGACAGGTAGAAGCCGCCCGCCGCCACCGTACGCACGGCGTCCACGACGAGCTCGGCGGGGGCGTCCTTGGTGACGTACCCGTTGGCGCCCGAACGGACGGCGGCCAGCACGTCGGCGGGCCGCCCCGAGGCGGAGACGACCAGCACCCTGGTGACCGCCGACAGCTCCCTGATCTCGGCCACGCACGGCCGGTCGGTGGCCAGGTACAGATCGAGGATCAGCACGTCGTGGTCCAGATCCGAGTCGCGCAGGTCACCGATACCGGCGCCCCGGAGCACGACCTTGAGGTCGTCGGAGCGGTGGAGGAGGTACTCCAGGCCATGGCGGATCAGCTCGTGGTCGTCGATCACCGCGATGCGAATCACGTCGTGTCCCCTGGGCTCAGAACGCGAAGGCATGCCGGAAGAGTGAGCAGGGCCATGCACGGCCGACAAGTCCCCTAAAAGTACTACAAGCGACAACAGCCGCCCCTCAACCCGCCCGGCCGCCCGACCACCCGGCCATCCGGCCGCCCGACCACCCGACCACCCGGCCGCCCAGTCGCCCAGTCGCCCGGAACAGCACCACGCCGCCGCCCCACACCGTCCAGCCATCACCCGCAGCACCACGCCCAGCAGCGCCGGCCTTCGGGGACATTCGGCGCACTCAAGGGCTGGGAATCCCGTTGCCGTTCCTGCCGCGCCCGGCCAGCACCTCCTCCAGCGTCGGACGCGGCTCACCCGGCTCGCGCGGCCCCGGCTGGGCAAGCTGGATCAGTACGCCGTGCGCCTCCTTCGGGTGCAGGAACACCTCCTGCCAGCGAACGTCCGACCGGTTGAGACCGTGCAGACGATAGCCGCGTTCGGTCAGCGCGGCCACGGCGGCCCTGAGGTCGCCGACGTGGAAGTTCAGGTGGTGGACGCCGCCCCTCCCCCGGGTGAGCTCGAAGAAGCTGTCGAAGAACGTCGATCCGGCCAGCGGCTCCATGAGCTCGACCTTGCCCCCGTTCGCGTACGTGAGCTGCAGCGTGCGATAGCCCGCCACCCGCTGGTCGCCCCCGCCGCCGAGATGCCGTCCGCCGAGCAGATCGTGGTAGATCGGCAGCAGATCCCTGATCCGGGGCGCGGCCACAGCCGTGTGATCGAAGGACATGTCGAGGCCGTCCAGGTCCACGGGGGCTCCTCACTCTAGACAATCCTAGAATGTCATTCTAGCGGCCCGCACATCACCTGCCCGTGCCCCTCACCGCCCCAGCCCTCACCCACGCACGGATGAACGAACGGCCGCCCGAGCAGGCAGGGCTCGTCACGGCGCTCGGCTGCCTCGTCCTGTTCATCCCGGCGATCCTGAGGTTCAATGGGCCGTGGCGGCGTACCACGCGCACCACCGCCGCATTCGCCGTCGGGGAGGCGGAAGCATGACCGACAGGCCCGGCGTCGGCGATTCCGACCTGCGCCAGATCCGCGATCTCGACATCGACGACGTGCTCGCCTACCTGCACCGCGACCTCAAACGGCTGCCCAGCTACACCGAGCTGTACCGGCGCTACCTACGCCAGCGGTGGGACGTCTACGAGCTGGACTTCTCCCAGGACGTCCTCGACTGGCGCGAACGCATGACGCGGGAGGAGCGCGACGCCTTCGTCGGGATCTCCGCCGGCTTCCACCACGGGGAGCGGCAGGTGGAGGTGGAGCTGCCGGTGTTCATGCTGGGCGGCTCCGAGGAGTCCAAGATCTACATGTCCAGCCAGATCGAGGACGAGGCCCGCCACACCGTCTTCTTCGACCGCTTCTACCGCGAGGTGGTCGGCATGCCGGGCGACACCGTCCAGGAGGTGCTGGACGCGTCGTTCGAGCACGTGTCGGAGACGTTCGTGGGGCCGTTCGGCCTGCTGGCGTACCAGGCCGACGAGCTGCGCAGGGATCCCGAGGACCCGGCGGCCAGGGTGCGTTACGGCACCACGTACTTCTTGTGGATCGAGGGTGTGCTCGCGCTGACCGTCATGAAGATCACGCTCACCTACTGCCGGGAGCGGGGGTTCCTGCCGGGTTACTACACCGGGTTCACCGCGACGTGCCGCGACGAGGCCAGGCACGTGCAGTTCGGGATGCGGTTCCTGCGCGACTCCGTACGGGAGGATCCGAGGCTGCTGCTGCAGATCCACGAGACCCTGCGCACGATCCTGGCCATCAACGGCGCCACCAGCCACCGGCTCGCGCTGGAGTCGCTCGGCTGGACGCCCGAGGAGGTCCAGCGGCTCATGATCCGCCAGCTCGACATGAAGCTGACGGACGTGGGCATCGCGCTCGCGCCCGACCTCCGCGAACAGGTCTCCCGCATCGAACCCGAGCTGGCCGGAGGCTGAGGCGTGCGCTGGTTCACCGACGAATGGGCCCAGGCCGTACGCGCCTCCGTGAACACCGGTCCCTCCGCCGCCGAGCGGGAGCGCAAGCTGCCGTCGTACTGGAACTGGATCGAACGGGCCCGCTCCGGACACACCGCCACGTGGGCGCTCGGCGTGCGGGAGACGGGCACGTACGTGCTGCTGGCCTGGAAGGACGGCACCTGCACGGCGGCGGAGATCACATCCGACCCGGGCGCGGCCGACTACGTACTGGTCGCAGGCGAGGCCGCCTGGCGCGAACTGCTGGAGGGCGCCGATCCCGGACGGATGGTCATGTACCGGAGGCTGCGCCTCGAACGAGGCGACGTGCTGGGCTTCTTCCGGGTGATCTACTTCTTCGTCGAGTCACTCGCCGCCCTGGCCAAGGTGCCGACAAAGCCATAACAGAGACACCGAAACCAGCCCGACCCCCCTGACAGGCAGAACACGTAACGCCAGCCCTCAGGGCGGTCCGGAAGCCGCAAAGCCACGACACGACCCTCCTTGCCGCCACCACCACCCTTCATCGGTGGGGGCGGCACGGGGCCGACAATCCACTCACGACACCCCAGGAACCTGAGCCCAGCACCCAGGAACCTAAGCCCAGCGGCGCACGACCTCTCGCACTGCGCTCTGCGGGGGAACCCTTCGATCAGTCGCTCAGTCTCGGTGCAGCTTCCGGTACGTCACCCGGTGCGGACGCGCCGCGTCGGCACCCAGCCGTTCGATCTTGTTCTTCTCATAGTCCGCGAAGTTGCCCTCGAACCAGAACCAGTTCGACCCTTCCTCCCAAGCCAGGATGTGGGTCGCGATGCGGTCGAGGAACCACCGGTCGTGGGAGGTGATCACGGCACAGCCCGGGAAGTCGAGCAGCGCGTTTTCCAGCGACGACAGGGTCTCGGTGTCGAGGTCGTTGGTGGGCTCGTCCAGCAGCAGCACGTTGCCGCCCTGCTTGAGCGTGAGTGCCAGGTTGAGCCGGTTACGCTCGCCGCCCGACAGCACCCCGGACTTCTTCTGCTGGTCGGGCCCCTTGAACCCGAACGCCGCGATGTACGCCCGCGACGGCATCTCCACGTTGCCGACCTTGATGTGGTCGAGCCCGTCGGAGACGACCTCCCACACGTTCTTGCTGGGGTCGATGCCGCCCCGGCTCTGGTCGGCGTAGGAGATCTTGACCGTGTCACCAACGATGATCGCGCCCGTGTCGGGCGTCTCGCCGCCGGTGATCATGCGGAACAGCGTCGTCTTACCGACGCCGTTGGGGCCGATGATGCCGACGATGCCGTTACGCGGCAGGTCGAACGTCAGCCCCTCCATCAGCAGCCGGTCGCCGAACCCCTTGGTCAGCTCATCGGCCTTGATCACCGTGGTGCCCAGGCGCGGGCCCGGCGGGATCTGGATCTCGTCAAAGTCCAGCTTGCGGAACTTGTCGGCCTCGGCGGCCATCTCCTCGTAGCGCTGGAGTCGGGCCTTGCTCTTCGTCTGGCGGGCCTTCGGGTTGGACCGGACCCACTCGAGCTCATCTTCCAGGCGCTTCTTGCGCTTAACGTCCTTCTGGCCCTCGACCCTGAGCCGCTGGGTCTTGGCGTCCAGGTAGGTGGAGTAGTTGCCCTCGTAGACGAACGCACGGCCCCGGTCGAGCTCCAGGATCCAGCCGGCGACGTTGTCGAGGAAGTAGCGGTCGTGGGTGACGGCCAGCACGGTGCCGGCGTATTTCTCCAGGTGCTGCTCCAGCCACTGCACGCTCTCGGCGTCGAGGTGGTTGGTGGGCTCGTCGAGCAGGAGCAGGTCGGGCGCTTCGAGCAGCAGCTTGCACAGCGCGACCCGGCGGCGCTCACCACCGGACAGCTTGGCCACCTCGGCGTCGGGCGGCGGACAGCGCAGGGCGTCCATGGCCTGCTCGAGCTGACTGTCGAGGTCCCAGGCGTTGCGGTGCTCGAGCTGCTCCTGGAGCTTGCCCATCTCCTCCAGCAACTCGTCGCTGTAGTCGGTGGCCATCTGCTCGGCGATGTCGTTGTAGCGCTGGAGCATCGCCATCGTCTCGGCGACGCCCTCCTGCACATTACCGAGGACGGTCTTCTCCTCGTTGAGCGGCGGCTCCTGCTGGAGCATGCCGACCGTGAAGCCCGGCATGAGCTTGGCCTCACCGTTGGACGGCTGCTCCAGGCCGGCCATCATCCGGAGCAACGTCGACTTCCCGGTGCCGTTCGGCCCCAGAACACCGATCTTGGCTCCGGGCAGGAACGACAGCGTGACATTGTCGAGGACAACCTTGTCACCGTGCGCCTTGCGCACGCGCTGCAGGGTGTAGATGTACTCCGGCATGCCCCCTAGCTTAGGGGTTCCCAGCCCAGGCTTCCGCCGCTCCTCTTGCGTACGGTCCGCGACCACGCTCACAAGGTGCAGACCGAACCCTCGAAGCGCAGGTGAACATCCCCAACTCCCACCACCACCAGCCGCAAACCACGGCCTCCACCCACCCCCACAAGCTCCAGCCCCAACCGCAAACCAGCCCGGCCAAACCGACCCGGCCAAGGGACACGCCCGAACAAGAAGCAAGTGGAAGTCGGGCGTTGGAGCCAGGGGATGAGGGCGGGGGTGGGCGTTGCAGCCAGGAGGTGGAGTGGAAGCGGGCCTCAGAGCCAGGAAGTGGAGCAGAAGCGGGCCCCGGAACCACGAAGCGGGAGCAGAAGTCGGCGTTTAAGCCAGGGGGTGGGGGTGGGCATTGGAGCCAGAAGGTGCGGACGGAAGTGGGCCTCGGAGCGAGAAGGTGGGGATGGGGGGTTGGAGTCAGGGAGTGGGGGTGTCGTTGGGGAGAGTGGGAGGTGGCGGCTGGGGAGGCGGGGGAGGCGGCACGGCGGGGATGCAGACCCGATCGCGTCCCAGCTCCTTGGCCCGGTAAAGGGCCAGGTCCGCAGCCGTCAGCAGATCGATCAGGTCGTCACCGTGCACGCTCATCAACGCCACCCCGGTCGAGACCGTGACCCTGACCAGAGTGTCGTCAACGGGCACGGCCATACGCCCGATGCCGACGCGCAGGCGTTCGGCCACCTGGCGGGCCTCGTCGATGTCCGCCCCCGGCAGCAGGACCACAAACTCCTCACCCCCGAACCGCCCCACCACGTCATACTCGCGGAGCTGGTTGCGCAACAACGAGGCCACCCCGACCAGCACCTGATCGCCGACGAGGTGGCCATGAGCGTCGTTGACCCGTTTGAAGTGGTCGATGTCGATGATCAGCAGTGCCAGCGAGTCGCCGGTGCGGCGGGCTCTGACGATCTCGGTGTCGGCCTCACGCTGCCACGCGGCGGCGTTGAGCAGGCCGGTCTTGGCGTCCGTACGGGCTGCGGCCTGGAGTTGCGCGTGCAGGAGGCTGCGTTGCAGCAGCACCACGGGCGGCAGGGCGAGAAGCAGCAGGGCCAGGTTGAGACCGCAAGCGATGGAGACCGTGACCCCGAGGCAGAGCTCGACGATGTCCAGCAGCACGCTCTCCCGGTTCCACAGAACCTCCCGCCAGCTCATGTCGGGGTCGGCCGTGTGTGCGGCGATGGCGATGAGCGCGATGTTGAGCAGGGAGAAGAGCACGGCGGCCGCCACCGCGAAGAGGATCGGCGGCCCACTGCCCTGCGACAGCACCCACGGATCGTCCACGAGCCGGTGGAACACCAGGGAGGCGGTGCACCCGGCCAGCCCGATGGCGGCCGAGCTGAACACCCGGCGGTAGAGCACGGTCGCCCGTACGCGGACCTGGAGCAGGATCTGCAGCACGATGGGGGCGAAGAGCGCGTACACCGGCGGCAGCAGCAGTGCCACGGGCAGCCACCATGCCGACAGCAGGTCACGGGACACCCCTGCGGGCATTCCCAGCCGCCTGGTGGCCTCGATGCACACCGCTCCGCACGCCATGAGGGCGGTGAACGTGAGCGCGTCGCGCCACTGGAAAACGGTAGTAGCCGAGAACACGACGATCGCGACGAGATCAAGAGCGACAATCGCGCACAGGTAGACCACGAGCGGGCGACGTTGCCCAAGCAGTGGCCAGCGGTCGGCCAGCGTTGACACAGCGTCGCGAGACTTGATCGAGGCGTGACTCGTCACCGCCATCCCGTCTCCTCCCAAACTAACGATGTGTAACACAATAATTGCGGAGTGTGCGTTGTGCGATGGGAACCGATACGTTGGCAAGGAACACACCTGCTCAATCCACGAGCGGGACGTGACAAAAGAGCCGTGCTGGAAAGGAGCAGCCATGGTTCGGGGCGTGACCTGGACGTGACAGATGCTCTAGGTATCTGACACGGGCAACACACCATCGGCGGTCCCTGAGGGTGTCGTCGGGACTCGGCCGGTGGCCCCCTTCTCCCCTCCATTCCGGTTTGATCGCTACGCTCACTTCCCCCACTCCCCTCCGCCTGTGAGCAGGCACGACACCCGAAACGGCCCACGCGCGCGGCCCGCTCTCATGAGCCGCGCGCATGGGCCACGCCGGCCGCCCAAGCACGGGTCGCGCGGACGCCCCCAGCATCCGGCGCCGCATTTCCCGGCCCTCTCGCCGCCGTCAGCCTCGCCTGCCTCCTCGGCTCTACGCCCCGCTTCGACCACTCACCGCTGCGCCGACCACACCGTCATGCGCCCGTCTCCGTACGACTCACCGGCTGAGATGACTCACGGGACGGCATCACACATGTCACCGAACGGGCACCCTCAACCATGAACCTGACCACCCGACTCCGACCATGGACCTGACCGGGTCCGATGGGGTCCGGGTCCGATGGGGTCCGGGTCCGATGGGCACGGGCCGCGTGGGCGCGCACAAGGCTGGCGGACACGGGGGCGAGTGCGACGAGACGAGGCTGGACGTGCACGAGTCTCGGGGCTGGGGCGGCTCAGAGCCGAGGGCTCAGAGCTTGGGGACTCAGGACTCTCAGAACTCAGGGCTTGGGGCTTGGGGGCTTCGGGCTTGAGGGCTCGGAGCTGGGGACGCAGGGCTGTGGGGACGCAGGGCTGTGGGGCACGGGTCGGGAACCCATCCGACCCGAACTCATCCGACCCGCGCCCATCCGGCCATGCCCGCCCAACCGGCGCTCGTCCAGCGCACGCCCATCCGGCCAGCGCCCGCCCGGCCATGCCCGCCCAGCCCACGCCCATCCAGCCAGCGCCCATCCGGCCATGCCCGTCCAGCCGACGTCCATCCGGCTCGCGCTCGTCGAGCCCATGCCCGTTCAGCGCGCACTCGGCTACACACCTGCTTGAGCTACTCACCCGACTTCAGGCACGCACCCGCTTGGGCTAAGCGGGTGCCCCGGCCGGGCCGCCGCTCGCCGCTGTGCGGGTGCCTGGGTTGCGCGGGCGTTCAATAGCAGGAGCGCTCAGTGGCGGAAGCGCTTTGCGGCAGAAGCGCTTAGTGACGCGGGCGACTCGGTTACGCGGCTGCGCGTTCCTCCAGTGCAGGTTGCGCGGCGTCGCCGTCTTCGTTCGCGCCGTCAGCCCTCGTCTCGGGCTCCTCCATATCACCCCTCGCGCCCAGGATGCGGACCGTGTCGTCGGTCTGGCCCAAGGTGCGTACGGTGCCGCCCTCCGACTCCCACGTGTGTAGAGCGCCCTCCTCCGACCCCCAGGTACGGGCCCCATCCTCCCTCGTCGTCAGCGGGTGGACCGTGCCGTCATCCGCCCCCTCTTGGCGGGCGGGCCCGTCGGCGTGGGATGCGTCAGGTGCCTCGGTGAAGCCGGGGCGGTGCCCAGGGCGTTGGGCGGGACGCGTGCCCATTGCCCAGTCGCGGGTCTCCTCGTCCAGCCGGTCGCGCATCTCCCTGCTCATCGTGCCGATGCCGCCCCTTTCGGGCTTGGTGAAGACGCCGGTGCCCCAGCGCAGGTCGTGGCCCACCGCGCTGGCCTCGATCTCGGGGACGAAGCGGCGGTCGCCCTCTCCGCCGAACTCGCGGATGCGCAACTTGCCCGACACCACCACGGGTTGGCCCGCCCGTACGGACGCCGCGACGTTCTCCCCCAGCGCCCGCCAGCAGCGGACCGTGAAGCAGACCTTTTCGCCGTCCGTCCACTGGCCGGTCTTCCTGTCGAAATAGCGGTGGGACGTGAGCACCCTCAGCGAGGTGACCTTGACGCCCTCGTCGAAGCTGTACTGCCTCGGCTCCGCTGCGACGTTGCCGGTGAGCGTGATGTAGATGTCGTTCATCCCGTGCCTCCCATACGGCGGGCCGACTGCCCGCGACCTGAGGACACGGTGCCGTGGGAGGGCGGGCCGGGGAGAGGCCGAACGCGGTTCTGTGGAAAAGGGAGAGGGTGAGCGTTGAGGCTGTGGATGACGGCAATAGGGCCTGGACCGCGCACGACGCGGATGGCAGCGGAGAGCGCCGTGACCACCGCAGCCATGACCACCGCAGGCCGTGACCACCGCAGGCCGTGACCACCGCAGGTCGTAGCCACCGCAGCCGTAGCCACCGCAGCCGTAGCCACCACAAAGCCGTGACCACCACAAGCCGTAGCCACCACAAAGCCGCAACCGCCGCAAGCCGTAGCCACCAGAAGCCCTGACCACCGCAAGCCACGGCCACCACCGCCGCGATCACACCAAGCCGTGGCCACCGCCGACGCAGCCGCCTACTCGCCGCGCCCAGCGGTCACACCGACAGGTCTCGCATGGCCGTGTAGAAGGCATGGTGACGTCCGAGCTCCCGCTCCACCGGCTCCACCACCATGGTCGCCGACACCGCCGCGACCCGGCGCCGCATCTCCCGTTCGAGCCGCTCGCGCTCCCTCGACGCCCCCAGCTCCACGAAGTTCCGCGACGCGATGCCGGACAGAGCCCCCAGCCCCAGTACGGAGGCCATCATGAGCCCCACCCACGGCAGCGTCGCCGTGTCGCCCAGCAGTTCGAGGGACGACGGAGGCTGGCCGGGCAGCAACAGCCCCACCGCCAGCCAGGCGAGCCCGGCCACGAACGCCACCACCAGGAAGTACTGCCAGATCTTGAGCAGCCGCCACCACGCCGGTACGCGGTCGAGCTGCGGCGCGACCTCCGTGAGGTCTTCCGTCAAAGCCTGCGGGAGCTGGGTCGACCGGGAGCGCGCCGCCTGGTGCACGGCGGTGCGCCACACCGGGTCCATCCCCTGGGACAGCCCGTCGGCCAGCGCCTGCACCGCGTTGGAGACCTCGGCCGACTGAGCGCTCACCGTGGTGCTCGAGATGCCGCGGATCTCCTGGCCGACGTCCTCCAGCTTGAGGCTCTTCAACGGATCGGGACGGAACTTCGCGAACCACCTCGGGTACGGCCATCCGACAAACTGGTTCGACCGCTCCGCGTAGACGTTCTCCATGGCCTCGCCCACAGCCGGTACGCCCACGGCGTCACACAGCGCGTCCGTCAACCCCATCCGGCGGGCCTCGTCGACGGCGGACGGCGCCGACAGCGCCTCCCCCATGGGCATCGCCTGGCTGAGCTTCTGCTCCAGCCGGTGCAGGTCGGCTTCGAGCTTCTGGATGGCGGCCCGCCGCCGGGTGACCGCGGTCGCGATCACGCTCTTGAGGCTCTCGACGCCCCGCCCGGTGACCGCGGAGGTCGGGACCACGCTGGGGTGTTCGACGCCTTCGCGGCGCAGCAGGTCGTTGAGGTCGATGACCAGCTCGGCCAGCTCTTCGGTGGTCAGCCGGTCGGCCTGGTTGAGCGCGAACACGGTGACCGCCTCGTGCCCGGCCAGCTCCGTGACGTAGCGCCGGTGCGTGGAGGCGTCGGCGTACTTCTGCGGGTCGAGCACCCACACCACCAGGTCGGCCAGCCCGATGAGCCGGTCGGCCTCGGTGTCGGTGAGCGCCCGGATCGAGTCGTGGTCGGGCAGGTCGAGCAGGATCAGCCCGTGCAACTGGCTGTCGCCCTTGTCGAGCGCGCTGGCCCGCGAGAAGCGGTGCCGCCACTGGATCTGCAGCCAGTCGAGCAGCGGCCCGGCGCCCTCCAGCCCCCACACGCAGGCGTGTGTGCGGGCGGTGGTCGGCCTGCGTACGCCGGTCGGCGACAGCTCCAGCCCCGAGATCGCGTTGAACAGCGACGACTTGCCGCTGCCGGTGCCACCCGCGAGTGCGACGACGGTGTGGTCTGACGACAGCTTGAGCCGCTCACCGGCCCGCCGCAGCAGCTCGTTGGCCTCTTTGAGCAGTTTCTTGTCCAGCCGCCCCGGCCCCAGCTCCACCACCTTGGTGAGCGCGGTCAGCCGCGGAGCGAGCCCTGGCCTGGTGGTCATCGTGGTCATCGAGCGACCTCGAGGTTGTACGTCGCCTGGTAGAGGCGGGTGGCGACGGACTCGTCCGGAATGCCCGCGGAGTCGAGCGCTTGCACGTAACGCATTGCTTCCTCGTCGAACAACATGCCGATCCTGGCCCGCAGGTCGCTGAACGCCTTGGCCCCGATGCCGCGCAGCGACTCGGCGCCGAGCACGGCGTTGACCAGCCTGTGGGGCACTCCTTCACCGTTGCCCCCGCTGAACATGGCGACCATGAAGATCAGGGCGAGCGAGTCGGGATCGAACGACACCAGCTTCGACACCGACCGCTTGGCCACACCCTCCGTGCGTACCAGCTCGCTCAGGTGCTCCTGCCAGGACGCGATGGCCCGGCCGGTGTGGCGTGCGAGGTCGTCGGACGGCCGGTCGAGACTCTCCCCCAGCTTGGCCCCCAGCCCCGAACGGTGCCGCCAGCGCGCCACCACCTCCTCCGAGGCGCGGTTGGCCGCGGCCACGATGACCGATTCGAGGCCGGTACGGATCGCCGCCTTGAACGCCAGCACCCGCTCCGGCGCCTGCCTGTCCGGCCGGCCGCGCCTGCGGACCTGGAGCGAGCGCATGAGGTCGCCCGAGCCCGCGAAGTCCTGCCAGCGGGCCAGCACCTCGCCGTGCAGCAGCGAGCCGTTCTTGGACGCCTTGTCTATCTCGGTCAGGGCGCTCAGGAACGCCGCCTCCACGTCGCCGCGCAGCTCGGCCCTGAACGCGACCTGCGCCTCCAGGTGCTTGGCCAGCGCGGGTACGCGGGTGCGGAAGCTGTTGAGCACGCCGTTGAGCGTCTCGCGTACGGCCAGGGCCCGCCGCCCCTCGTCCACCGACAGCTCGGCCAGCCACAGCCGCAGGTCGGTCACCTCACTGTCGGGCAGCCTCCCGTCGGCCACCTTCGACTCGTGGATGACGAACCTGTCGATGTCGCCGAGCCCGTATTCGGTGAGCATGCGTACGAAGTGCTTGAGCACCACGTCAGCCGACCTCTGCGGCACCCGCGACAGGACGATGGCCAGCCGCGCGCCCCGCTCCTTGGCCAGGCGCAGCAGGCTCCAGGCGGGGGCGTCGGCGTAGCGGGCCGCCGTGGTGACGAAGATCCACAGGTCGGCGGCGTCGAGCATGCGGTGGGCGACCTCGTGGTGCTCCTCGACCACCGAGTCGATGTCGGGGGTGTCGAGCAGCGCGACGCCCTGCGGGAGCTTCTCGGTGGTGACGATGAGCAGGCTGCCCAGCCCGGCTTCAGGTGTGGCCTGCTCCAGGCGTTCGAGGCCGCCGAGCAGCTCTCCCTCCGCGAACCACTTGTGGTCTTCCGGGTGGCAGACCAGGACGGGGGTGCCGGTGGTCGGGCGGCGTACGCCGGTGCGCGAGACGTGCTTCTCGGCGAGGCTGTTGACCAGGGTGGACTTGCCCGCGCCGGTGGAGCCCGCGATCACGATGAGGGCGGGGGCGGCGGTGGTCTTGACCCTGGGCAGGACGTAGTTCTCGAGCTGGGCCAGCAGGTCGGTCTGGGCCTGCCTGGCCTCCGCCGAACCGGGCAGGTCGAGGCTGAAGCGCAGGTCGGCGACGCTTTCGCGGAGGGCGCCGAGGGCCGAGGTGAGGGCTTCGACGACTTCGGCGGGCAGCTCCTCCACCCGCTCACGACCGGCCCTCTCGGTCTCGGGCTGGTCGGCCCCAACGCCCGCCGCGGCCACCCGCTCAGCGGAGTCGGCCGCTGCCTCAGCCGCTCCGGCGCCGGGCTCGGAAGCCGACTCGCCGTCGTCGGAGCCGGTCTCGGCCGTCTCCGGCTCGTCGGACTCCTCAGGCTCAGGCTCGGGCTCAGTCGGAGGCTCGGTCGTGGACCCAGTTGTGGACCCAGTTGTGGAGTCGGCATCGGACGCGTCGGCTCGCGGCCCGGCGTCCGCTTCCCCGGACTCGACGCCCTCGGCCCCGAGCCCCGCGCGCCCTGGATCGAACTCGGGCTCCGCTTCCGCCGTATCAGGGAAATCCGCGGACTCGTCGGGAACATCCGTCGTCGTGCCTGCCGCGTCGGCGAGGCGTGGCGCGGGCTCGTCATCTCGCGTGGACGGCCGCGCCCCGCCGCTCGGCTCGCTCGCCGCCGGAGAGGGCGAGGACGTGCGGACACCTGGGCCACCGAGGGAGGCGGGCTTCACGAACAGGGAGGGGCGCTCGGAGGAGGGCTCGGGCTCCTCGAAGGCGGGCCGGAAGGCGGGCGAGGACGCGTCGGAGGCCGGGGGCCGTCGCAGCGCCTCCGGCTTCTCGAAGAGCGACGGCCTGCGCGCAGGGGGCTCCTCGCGAACGTCCGCCCCGCCCCGAGCCGCACGAGCGCCTGCGCCGCCCCAGGGTTCGAAGTCGTCCGGCCCTCCCGGAGCCTCGCGAGCGCCTGCGCCACCCCAGGGCTCGAAGTCGTCCGCCCCGCCCGGAGCCTCGCGAGCATCCGCGTCGTCCTGAGCGCCGCGAGCCTGGGTGCCGCCCTCAGCCCCAGAGGCGTCAGGATCGCCACGATCCCGGTGAACGCTGGAGCCGCCGCCGGCGGCGGCACGGTCGGCCTCAGGGCCGGCCGAGCCGTCCGCGGGCTCGGCGTGGGCGCCTTCTGGGGCGCCTTTCTGGGCGTCGTCGGGCCGGACCTCGTGGAGGTCCTGGTCGGTCACCGCGCGGAAGCTCAACGTCTGCTCCCCAGGTGACTCCTGTTGCCCGTCATCCATGGCCGTGTTCACGGCAAGCGCTCCGCTCGAACCATCTCGACCTCCTGGCCGACCCTCACGACGTCGCCGACGATGACGATCGCAGGCGGCCGTATCCCGGCCGCGGAGACGCGGTCGGCCACGGTGGAAAGCGAAGCGCTGACCGCCCGCTGGGTCGGAAGAGTACCGTCCTGCACCACCATTACGGGAGTCTCCGGCGAACGTCCGTCGCGGATGAGTGTCTCTGTCACCTTCGCCAGGCGCTCGACGGCCATCATCAGCACCAGGGTGCCCTCGGAGCGCGCCAGTGCGGGCCAGTCGACGGTGGACCTGGGGTCGTCGGGGGCCACGTGCACCGAGATGACGTGGAACGCCTGGCTGACCCCGCGGTGCGTCACCGGTACGCCGGCCGCGCCTGGCACCGCGACGGCGCTGGTGATGCCGGGCACGACCAGCACCGGGATGCCGGCCTCCGCGCACGCGATCATCTCCTCGCCGCCCCGGCCGAACACGAACGGGTCGCCGCCCTTGAGCCGGACCACGAACTTGCCCTGCCTGGCGCGGTCGACGAGCAGCTCGTTGATCGTCTCCTGGGACAGCGCGCGGCCGTAGGGCACCTTGGCGGCGTCGATCAGCTCGACGTCGGGGGCCAGCTCGTCGAGCAGGGCCCGGGGTGCGAGCCGGTCGGCGACCACCACGTCGGCCTGGGCGAGCAACTGCCGCCCGCGCACCGTGATCAGGCCGGGGTCGCCGGGACCGCCGCCGACCAGGGCCACGCCGACCGGCTTGGTGCGGTTGCGGCGGGCGTCGACCGTGCCGTCGCGCAGCGCCTCGACGACCGCGTCTCTGATGCCCGCGGCCCGGCGCGGGTCGCCGCCCGCCGTGACGGCCACGCCGATCTCGTCGACCCGTCCGCTGGCCGGGGTCCAGGCGGCGGAGGCGTCTTTGTCGTCGGCGCGCACGCACCACACGCGCTTGGCCTCCGCCTCGGCGGCGACCGCCGTGTTGACCGACCGGTCATCGGTGCACGCCTGCACGAGCCAGGCCCCGTCGCAGTCGCCGACCTCGTAGGGGCGGGCGTGCCAAGTGACCCGGCCCGCGGCGATCAGGTCGTCGAGGGCCGGTGTGACGCTCGGCGAGACGACGGTGACCTCCGCGCCGGCCTCTAGCAGCGCGGGCACTCGCCGCTGCGCGACGTGCCCGCCGCCCACGACGAGGACCCGGCGGCCGGAAAGCCGCAGGCCGAGGAGGTAGGGACCCATGGGGGGAATCTCCCGTTCGCGGAGGTTGGTTGTCTTCAGAGGTAAACCTACCGGCTTCGCATCCGTCATTTGCTGCGCACGGGTCAACGCCCGTCGAGAAGGGGCTGGCGAGGATCCCAGCGAGGCCCGCCCCCATCGTCTTCACGGCGTCTGGCCATCGCTGACAAGGCTTCAAGGATAACCCGGTTCCCGAGGTGGGCGGTGATGTCCGCGTGATCGTACGGCGGCGCCACCTCGACCACCTCCATCCCGGCCACCGGCAGCTCGTAGCAGATCCGGCGGACGGCGTCGAGGAGCTGCCTGGCCGTGAGGCCACCGGGCTCGGGCGTGCCGGTGCCTGGGGCGTGGCCGGGGTCGCAGACGTCGATGTCCACCGACAGGAAGATCTGGTCGCACTCGTCGAGGGCGATCCGGAACGACTCGGTCAGGCATTCGTCGAGCCCGCGGGCCACGATCTCGGTCATCTCGTAGGAACGCATGTGCTGGGCGGCCATCCAACCCAGCGTCTCCGGCTCCGGCCAGTAGCCGCGCAGCCCGATCTGCAGGAACCTGTCACCCCTGATGGCCCCCGACTCGATGAGCCTGCGCATGGGCTGCCCGTGCCCGTACAGGTGGCCGAACGTGATGTCGCCGGTGTCGGCGTGCGCGTCGAAGTGGAGCATCGAGGTGCGTCCTGCCGCGTGCGCCCTGGCCGTGCCCCTCGCGTCGGGCAGCGCGATCGTGTGGTCGCCCCCGAGCACCATCGGGATCGCGCCCGATGACGCCACCCGGTGCACCGCCTCCTCGATCGCCGCCAGCGAGCCCTCGACGTCACCCGAATAGCACTCCACGTCACCGGCGTCCAGCACGCGCAGGTCGCGCAGGGCGTCGACGCGCAGCGCCAGGCTGGGCCTGGAGCCGTCGTGCGGCAGGTAGCACGCCTGGCGCAGCGCCATGGGGCCGAACCTGGCGCCCGGCCGGTTGCTGGTGCCGCCGTCGAAAGGCGCGCCGATGATGACCACGTCGGCGTCCTCGTAGGTGGCCGGGTCGTCGACGTCGCAGCGGTCGACTCCGAGAAACGTGATGTCCGGGCCGTACATGGCTCCATAACGAGACACTGTTCGCACCTCCAGCGTCTCCCATCATCACACGGGCTTCTCGGTCACTCCCGCCGAGTCGAACGTGGCCACCTCGTGCATCACCCGTACGGCCGCGCACACCATCGGATGGGCCAGCAGGCCGCCCGTGCCCTCGCCGAGCCGCAACTCCAGCTCCACCAGCGGACGCAGCCCGAGGTGGGCGAGCGCGGCGGTGTGGCCCGGCTCGGCGGAGCGGTGACCGGCCACCCAGTGGTCGACGGCGGCAGGCGCGAGCGCGGCGGCCACGAGGGCGGCCGCGCCGGCGATCACGCCGTCAAGGATCACCGGTACGCGCGCCGCCGCGCCGTACAGGGCGAAGCCCGCGATGGCCGCGTGCTCGAACCCGCCGACGCCTGCCAGGGCCCGCAACACCTCGCCAGGGGAGCTGGGGGCGAAGCCGGTGAGCGCGTTCGCGCGCAGCGCGGCGCGGACGACGCCGACCTTGTGCGCGTGTGTCTCATCGTCGATCCCCGTGCCCCTGCCGGTCACCTCGGCCGGGTCCTTGCCGGTGAACGCGGAGACCAGGGCGGCGGAGGCGGTGGTGTTGGCGATGCCCATGTCTCCGGTGATCAGGCAGCGCGCGCCCCCGTCGACCAGGCCCTTGGCCACGGCGATGCCGGCCTCCAGCGCGCTGACGGCCTGGTCGGCGGTCATCGCGGGTCCCTCGGACAGGTCGGCGGTGCCGTACGCGACCTTGTGCTTGACCAGGTCGGGAGCGTCGGGCAGGTCGGCGGCCACGCCCATGTCCACCACGGTCACCGACGCGCCCGCCTGGGCGGCGAAGGCGTTGGCGACGGCCCCGCCGGACAGGAAGTTGGCGACCATCTGCACCGTGACCTCCTGCGGCCACGGGCTGACGCCGCGCGCGTGCACGCCGTGGTCGGCGGCGAAGATCGCCAGCGCGGCCGGCTCCGGCATGGGCGGCGGGCTCACGCCGGCCGCGCCCGCGAGGCGTACGGCCACCTCTTCGAGCACGCCGAGCGAGCCGCGGGGCTTGGTGAGGCGGTCCTGATGGGCGCGGGCCTCGGCGAGCGCCCCCGGGTCAGCCGGGCGAATCGCGGCCAGCGTCTCAGCGAGCACGACAAACCTCCACTTAGGGGACGAGCTGGAGCGCTTCCTCGTAACGGTCGATCACGACGTCGGCCAGCGTCTCACAGTCGCCGATCACCTCGGCACAGCGGATGTCGAGATCGGGGTGCCCCGCGCCGTACGCCAGCGCCTGCGCCCACACGCGCTCCAGCATGCCCCCCGCGAACAGCAGGTACGGCACCACGATCACCCGCTTGGCCCCCAGCCGGCGGCACCGTTCGAGCCCGCCGGGCACCCCGGGCGGGGTGACGGACACGAACGCCGTCTCGACGGTCATGAAGTCGTAGGCGTGCGTCTCCCAGAACAGCCGCGACACCCGGTGGATCTCGGCGTTGGCGGTCGCGTCGGTGGAGCCCTCGCCCACCAGGACCACCGCGGTCTCCCCCGGCTCGACGTGCGCGTGGAGGTCGTCGGCCGGCGAGGAGTCGACGGCCCGCAGCCGGGGCCTGGCGCCCACCAGTTCGAGCGCGCGCGGCTTGGAGATCTCGGTGGCGGCGTCGTTGAGCCGCTCGGCCAGCAGCGCAAGCACGCGGGGGTCGGGGCCGAGAGGGCGGCCGTAGTCGTACATGAGCGTGGGGTGGCGCTGCTGCTCGATCGCCATCGCGGCGGGGAACTCCTCGCTCACCCTGCTGAGGCTCAACGGCAACGCCACCAGCCGGTGGTGCCCCCTGGCGACCAGGGAGGCGACGGAGTCGCTCAGCCGGGGCGTGGCCCGCTCCAGGTAACCGCCGGAGACGTCGGCGCCCGTCTGGTCGAGGCGGCAGCGCAGGCGGTGTACGAACCTGCCGAACTCCGCGGCGTAGGCGTCATCCTGTGAGCCCTGCCCGATCAGCAGGAGCGGCGGCTTCATCGTGAGGGATCTCCGGAGCAGTGGACAAAGACACGCGAGGATAACCGATGCACACCGGTAGGGAACAGGTCACGCTGTGTGCGCGGGCGTCGCATGCACCACGAACACGGGGTCGCAGGCGCTCAGACGATGTGAACCGTCGGGGTCGAGCGTGAGCTTCGAGGCCAGGATCTGGGTGCCCTCGCCACAATAGCCCTGATCGCGCAGCCGCTCCAGCACGGCCGGGACCTGCTCGACCTTGCGCAGCGCGCACACCAGCGCGCGCGGGCCCCTGGCGGCGCAGGCCAGGATCACGTCGAGGCCGCCACCGCCGACGAAGACGGCGTCGGGGTCGGGCAGCGGCTCCAGCGCGGGCGGCGCCTGCCCTCTGGCCAGGGCCACTTTCACGCCGTGTGCGAGCACGTTGGCGCGCAACCGGGCGCACCGGCCCTCGTCGCGTTCGACGGCCACGACGGCCGCGCCCAGCCTGGCGCATTCGACGGCGATCTGGCCGACGCCCGCGCCCACGTCCCACACCAGGTCGCCGAGCCGGGGGCCCAGCTTGGCCAGCACGTACGCCCGCACCTCCGGCGGCAGCGGGCCCTCGGACGGCAGCGCCCACTCGGACGGCCCCGGCTGCGCCCCGGCCACCCAGCCCGCCTCCCTGGGCCGGTGCAGCGGGTCGATGACGAGCACCACGTCGGGGTCCTTCCACGGCCGGGTGGTGGCCTCGCCCATGCGGCTGTGCGTGACCCGTTCGTCGGGCCCGCCGAGGTCCTCGCACACGATCAGCGTGCGCGGCGTGGTGGGGGCCAGCTCTCTGGCGATCTCGCCGGGGCCGACGCCGGGCGCGACGAGCAGCGCGACCTTGGGGTGCGCGCGGCAGGCGTTGACCACCCGGTTGAGCTGGGCCGGGCCCGACGGGGCCACGACCAGGGCGTCCTCCCAGTTGAGCCCGGCGCGGGCGAAGGCGCGGGTGACGAGCGGCATGGCCGGCAGCACGTCGGGGCTGAGGCCGTGCGCCCGCAACGTGCGTACGACGCCGAAGAAGCCGGGATCACCCTCCGCGACCACGACCGCCGGGCCCTCGCCGCGTTCGAGGTGGGCGTCGATCCTCTCCAGCAGCGACCCCTGCTCGGCGGTCGTCGAGGTGAGCCCGAGCTGTCGCAGGACGGCGTCGGGGCCGACAACGAGCCCGGCCTCGTGCAGCTTGGCCACCGCCCTGGCCGAGAGATCCGACCCGTCCCAGCCGACAACCGTGATCATTGAGCCTCACCGTCCTCAACTCAAGGGTGACCGCTCCCGAGGGGTTTCACAAAGGGTACGGGGGTCAGTCCGGTGTGCCCTCACGGCAGGTCCGCGGGGATGAGGCTGAAGACCACCAGGTCCTCGCCGTCGAGGGAGGCACGGGCGACGCCCTCGCGGACGAAGCCGGCCTTCTCCGCCACCCGGCAGGAGGCCGTGTTGCCGGGGGCGGCGCGGAGCTGGAGCCGGCTGAAGCCCTGCTGCTCGAACAGCCAGCGGGCGACGGCCTGCACGGCCTCTCCCGCGTACCCGTTGCCCCTGGCCCAGGGCGCGGTCATGTAGCCGATCTCGACGGTCCGGTGGTTCCAGTCGACGTCGCGCAGGTCCAGGTTCGCGGCGAAGCGGCCGGTGCGCAGCTCTTCGGCCGTCCAGGCGATGCCCGCGCCCCTGATCCGCGCCCGCTCGGCGTGCTCGATGAACGCCCGCGCGTGCTGCTCGGAGTAGTCGCGGGGGATGCCCGTCATGGCCTGGGTGAGCGGGTCGCCGCCGGTCGCGGCCAGGTCGCGGACGTCGGCCAGGGACGGCGGGCGCAGCAGCAGCCGGGGCGTGCGCAGCTCGGTCCTGGGCAGGGTGTCGGAGGGCAGGCGGCCGTCCTCGCGCAGCAGGCCGAACAGCACCAGGTCGCGCGGGCCGTCCGCTTCGAGCACGGCTGCGCGCAGCACGCCTTCCCAGGTGAAGCCCGCTTTCTGGGCGACGCGGAGCGAGGCCAGGTTGTCCAGGTTCGCGGTCAGGTCGATCCGGCGCAGGCCGGTGTTCTCGAAGGTCCAGGCGGCCAGCGCGCACACGGCCTCGGTGGCGAAGCCGCGGCTGCGATAGAGGGGGTGCACGCCGTAGCCGACCTCGGTCGTGCCCGCGCTCCACGAGGTCTTGAACAGGCTGATCGCGCCCACGATCAGCCCGTCGGCCTCGGTCATGGCCAGATGGACGCCCTGCCCCGAGCGGTGCAGCTCGTGGACGCCGATCTCCAGCCACTGGGGGACCCCGGACGGCTTGGCGGGCGCGCCAGGCGGCAGGAACCGCGCGCCGGACTGCACGATCGAGCGGATCCGGGGAGCGTCGTGAGGGCCGAACGGCCGGAGCGTAAGCCGTGCCGCGGTGATGCTCACATCGGGGACGAACACGCTGGGCAGGGTACACACCCGCGATGTTTGCCCACGAAAGCGGGGGTAGGGGCGCACTGAGAGGAGGGAGGAAACCATGCAACGTGGGAGCGACAAGCACAACCCCCGCCTCGACGACCAGCAGAAGCACGAGACCGAGGGCCTGATACGCGGTGGCGGCACCACGCACGCCGAGGAGTGGAAGCAGCCCGAGGCCATGCCGGCGGCCGGTGAGGATGCGCTTGGTTCGTACCCGCCAGGACACGCGCCGGGCACTGCGGCCGGAATCACGCCACGCGGTGTGAACATCCGCAGCGACCTCGCGAAATGGCTCAGTGACGCCCGCTGGCCCGCGTCCAAGGAGGAGCTGGCGCGGCATGCCGAGCGCGCGGACGCGCCGGACCGGGTGTCGGACATGGTGGAGTCCCTCCCTGAACGTCGCTACGTGAACGTGGCGGACGTCGCCAAGGCCCTGGGGCTGGGCGTGGAGGAGCGGAGGTGGTGACCGGTGCGGCTCGACTTCATCCGGCCGCTCTACGAGAGGCGCGGCCCGTACGCGTCGGTGTACCTGGGCGCGCTCACCGGGCCCGAGCGGGAGTCCCACTGGCGCGGCGTGCGCGACCGGCTCGACCACCAGGCCGACCAGGCGACCCTGGACGCGCTGGAGGAGGAGGCCCTGCGGGCCGCCGCGGGGCGTGCGCTGTTCGCCACGCACGGTGACGTGGTGGTGGCCGAGTCGTTGCCGCGGGCACCGTCCGAGCTGGCCACGTGGACGCCGTTGCCGCACGTCACCCCCATGCTGATGGCCCGCGGCGAGAATGTGCCGCACCTGCGGGTCATCGTGGACCACGCGGGGGCCGAGCTGACCGTGTTCGGGTGCGGGGCGCCGCGCAGGGCCACCGTGGCGGCCGCCTCGTGGCCGCTGCAGAAGACCGCGCAGGGCGGCTGGTCGCAGAAGCGGTACGAGCGGGCCGTGGACGAGACCTGGGAGAAGAACGCGGCGGCCGTGGCCCAGGAGATCGACGAGCAGGTACGCCGCGTCCGCGTCGAGATGGTGCTGGTGGCCGGGGAGCCGAAGTCGCGCTCGTACCTGCTGCACCACCTCGGCACCAAGGCCGCCGACCGGGTGACGATGGTCGAGCACGGCAGCCGGGAGGACCACGGCCGGTTCGAGCAGGACGTGGAGCAGGCCCTCGACGACTGGCTCGCCCGCCGCCGCGCCGAGTTGCTCGAACGGCACCTGGAGTCCGCCGGGCCGTGCGGGATGGCCAGGGTCTCCCAGGCGCTGCGCGAGGGCCGGGTGCACGCGGTGCTCGTGCCCGGCGACCTGCCCGCTCCCGTCTGGATCGGCGAGGCCGGCACGCAGCTCGCCACCGACGAGGGCGAGCTGCGGCACTGGGGCGTGGAAAAGCCCGTCCGCGAGCGCTCCGACTCGGCCCTGGTGCGGGCCGCCGCGATGACGGACGCCGAGCTGTGGTTCACGGACGGAGTGCCGGAGGTCGCGGCGGTGCTCAGGTATTGAGCGCTCAGGTATTGAGCGCTCGGGTGCTGAGCGGTCAGGTGCTGAGCGGTCAGGTGCTGATGATCACTTCGAGGGTGCGGGGGCCGTGCACGCCCTCGACCCGGTTCAGCTCGATGTCGCTGGTGGCCGAGGGGCCGCTGATCCAGGTGAGTGGACGGGCCGGGTCGAGGCGGGCGACGGCCTCGGGCACGCCGGCCACGATCTGATCGGCCCGTACGACGCACAGGTGGTAGTCGGGCACCAGGGTCTGGGCCCGCGTGCCCTGGCCGGGGCCGTGGTCGAGGACGATGGTGCCGGTCTCGGCGATGGCCACGGCACAGTTGGTGATCACGCCGTCGGCCGTCTTCAGATCGGCCCAGCCGCCGGCCCGGTCGAAGCCGTCGGGCACGATCATGCGCCGCTCGCCCACGGCGGCGTCGATCCGGCCTGGGACCTCCGCCTCGGGGACGACGTGCACGATGGCCCGGTAGTCGTCCACCCGCTCGGCGAACAGCCCCACGAGGTCGGCCACCTCCCGCTCCGTCCGGTAGTGCCGGGGGATCTCGACGTCCTCGGCGCCGGCCACGGCCTCGCGGACCCTGGCGAGGATCTCCTCACGCGCGCTCATTCCGCTCCCACCAGTCTCTGAAGGATTCTTCCGGGATCTCGGGGACGTCCCTGGTGTCGGTCCACGCCGACAGCGGGCCCGGCAGCCGCCTGGGCACCAGCTTGCGCAGGCGGATGGCCGCGCGCTGCGCCTTGGCCAGCCGCCGGTGATCGTTGAGTATCCAGCCGGCGGCCGTCATCCCGGCCCGCTCCGCAGCGGCGTGCGGGGCCTTCGCCCGCAGGTCCACCAGGACCTCCGGGATGTCGATGGCCACCGGGCACGCCTCGTAGCAGGCGCCGCAGAGGCTGGAGGCGTACGGCAGCGAGGCGTCCAGGTCGGAGGACATGCCCCTGAGCTGCGGGGTGAGGATCGCGCCGATGGGGCCGGGGTAGACCGAGCCGTACGCGTGGCCGCCGGCGCGCTCGTACACGGGGCACACGTTCAGGCAGGCCGAGCAGCGGATGCAGCGCAGCGCCTGGCGGCCGACCTCGTCGGCGAGCACGTCGGTGCGACCGTTGTCGAGCAGCACCAGGTGGAAGTCCTGGCCCTCGACCGCGCCGGTCCACATGCTCGTGTAGGGGTTCATCCGCTCGCCCGTGGAGCTTCGCGGCAGGAGCTGGAGGAACACCTCCAGATCCCGCCAGGACGGCAGCAGCTTCTCGATCCCGACCACGCTGATGAGGGTCTCGGGCAGGGTCAGGCACATGCGGCCGTTGCCCTCCGACTCCAGCACCACCAGCGTGCCGGTCTCGGCCACCATGAAGTTGGCGCCGGAGATCGCGACCTTGCTCCTGAGGAAGCGTTCGCGCAGGTGGAGCCGGGCGGCCTCGGCCAGGTCGGGCGGGTCGTCGGTGAGGTCGGGTGACACCTCGGGCATCTTCTCCAGGAAGATCTCGCGGATCTCCGACCGGTTGCGGTGGATCGCGGGGACCAGGATGTGGCTCGGGAAGTCGTCGCCGAGCTGGACGATCAGCTCGGCCAGGTCGGTCTCGTACGCGGTGATGCCGTGCGCGGCCAGCGCCTCGTTGAGCTCGATCTCCTGGGTGGCCATCGACTTGACCTTGACCACCTCGGTCTCGCCGGTGGCCTGGACCAGGCCGGTGACGATGCGGTTGGCCTCGGCGGCGTCCCTGGCCCAGTGCACGGTGCCGCCCGCCCCGGTCACGGCCGCTTCGAGCTGGAGCAGGTAGCGGTCGAGGTGGCGGAGGGTGTGGTCCTTGATGGCCTTGCCGGCCGCGCGGAGCTCCTGCCAGTCGGGCAGCTCGCCCACGACGCTCGCGCGCCTGCCACGGATGGTGTGGGTGGCCTTGCGGAGGTTGAAGCGAAGCTGAGAGTTTTGAACGGCTTTTTGCGCGTTCTCCGGGAAATTTCCGGGCATGCCGAGGAATGTCGCACTCATCGGGCCCCCTCCGTCGACGCGAGGATCTCGGCCAGGTGCATCGTCCTGACACCGGTCTGCTGGCGGCTCAGCGTGCCGCCGATGTGCATGAGACAGGAGTTGTCCGCCGCGCACAGCACCTCGGCCCCGGTGTCGAGGATGCTGCGGGTCTTGTCGGCGCCCATCGCGGCGGAGACCGCCGGGTTCTTGACCGCGAACGTGCCGCCGAAGCCGCAGCACTCCTCCGCGCCGGGCAGCGGGACCAGCTCCAGGCCGCGTACGTGCTGGAGGAGCCGGGTGGGCCGGTCGCCCAGGCGGAGACTGCGGAGCGAGTGGCACGTCGGGTGATATGTCACCCGGTGCGGGAAATATGCGCCGACGTCCTCGACCTTCAGGACGTCGATCAGGAACTCGGACAGCTCATACACCTTCGGGACGACCTCCGCGATCGCCGCCGCTCCCCTGCTGCCCGGCCTGGCCAGCCTCGGGTACTGCTCGCGCACCATGGCCGCGCAGGACCCCGACGGCGCCACGACGGCGTCGTACCCGGCGAACACCTCGGTGAAGTGCCGGGCCAGCCGCACGCCCTCCTCCCGGTAACCGGTGTTGACGTGCATCTGCCCGCAGCACGTCTGGGCGGCGGGGAAGTCGACGTCGCAGCCGAGCCGGCGCAGGAGCGACACGACGGCCTTGCCGGTGCCCGGGAAGAGCGTGTCGTTCACGCACGTGATGAACAGGGCGACTCGCACGACTCTCCTTCCAAAGTGATGGCCAACGGTATGGTCCGACCACTGTATGGTCAGACCATATCTAACACACCTTTCCCCGGCCACCATCGGAGGCTTCGTTGGACGGCACCGGCTGGCGTCCCGTCAAGCGAACGCGGGCGTTCGAGGACGTGCTCGCGCAGATCGAGCGGCGTATCGCCGAGGACGGCCTGACGGCGGGCGACCGGCTGCCCGCCGAACGCCACCTCGCCGAGCAACTGGGCGTCAGCCGCTCCTCGGTACGCGAGGCCATGCGCGTGCTGGAGACGCTCGGCGTGGTCTCCTCACAGGTGGGCCGGGGGCCTGACGCGGGCGCGGTGCTCACCTCTCGCCCCGACTCGCCGCTGACCGACCTGCTCAGGCTCCACCTCGGCCTGGCCAGCCTGGAGATGCGCGAGGTCATCGACGCCCGCCACATGATCGAGCAGTGGGCCGCCGCGCACGCGGCCACCGCGGGGGCCGACACCTCGGGCCTGGCCGCCGCCCTGGCCGGGATGGACGCGGCGACGTCGGCCGAGGAGTTCGTCGAGCACGACATCGCCTTCCACCGCGCGATCGCGGACGCCTCGGGCAACCGCCTCATCGCCGCCATGATGCGCTCACTCCGCGACTCCATGCGCAGGTACTCGGTCGAAGCGGTCCAGCGCCTGGGCGACACGTCGGTCCTGCGCGCGGACCATGTTCGCATCCTGGAGGCCATCGGCCGCGGCGACCGGGACGAGGCCGTCCGCGCCGTCTCCGACCATCTGGCGCACGCCTACCCCTCGCTCTTTCGCTGACCGGCCGTCATTCCTGCCGGTCGGCCTCCCTGCAGTTGGCGCCGGAGCACGCGACCATGCCCGCCAGCCGCGCGTCCAGCCGCGCCACCAGCCCCGGATCGGCGGTCATGGCCAGGTTGCGCAGCTCGTACGGGTCGGCGTCGAGGTCGTAGAGCTGGCGTTCGCCCGTCTCGTAGCGCACGTACGCGTACTGCTCGGTGCGCAGCGCCTGATAGGCCGGCACCGGCGTCTGGGCCGCCGAGGAGCGGTCGGACGGCCTGGCGAACTCCACGAGCACCTGGGTGCGCCACTCGTCCGGCGGTCGCCCGCGCAGCAGCGGCACCAGGGAGCGGCCCTCCGCGAAGGGCGGCACCGTGGCCCCGCCGAGTTCGGCGATCGTGGGCGCCAGGTCGATCGCGGCTCCCATCTGGTTGATCATCGAGCCGGGCTCGACGCCGGGACCGCGGACGACCATCGGAACCCTGATGGCCTCCTCGAACGGGGTGGTCTTGCCCTGCTTGAGCCGGTGTGTTCCGAGGTGGAAGCCGTTGTCGGAGCTGAAGAAGATGTAGGTGTCGTCGAGCTTCCCCGAGTCGCGCAGGGCGTGGACCACGGCCCCGACCAGGTCGTCCACCCCCAGCATGGACCTCAGCCTGGCGCGGAAGCGCTCGTCGACCTCGTCGACGAGCATGGGCGAGAGCGGCGGCCGGGTGCGCAGCCAGAGCGGCTCGGCGCTGACGTCGTCCTGGTTGAACGACGGCGTGCGCGGCGCCTTGGCCATCGGGAACGCGTCCATGTGCCGCAGGGCCGGGTTGGCCGGGTTGTGCGGGCCGATCGGGGCCAGGAAGAGGAAGAACGGCTTGTCCGACCCTCTGATGAAGTCATACGCCTTGTTGGCCAGCACGTCGGAGAGATAGGCGTGCTCGGACCAGTTGTAGTCGTACAGGGTGCCGTTCTCGTTGAGTCGGTAGCCGTACTCCTCGTAGAGGGCGCGCACGGGCACGGCCCACTCGTTCCAGCCGGGCGGCACGAACGTCTCGGGAGCGCTCGCCCCCGGATAGTGGTTGAGGAACTTGCCCATGAGCCCCGTGCGGTAGCCGGCCTGTTGCATCCAGGTGCCGATCGTGGAACGTTCCAGACCGAGCGTGTGGAATCGGTCGAAACCGCCCTCCGGCGCGGTGTTGGTCCACACGCTGTGGCTGTGGACGTGCTGGGAGCGCAGGATCGACGACCTCGACGGGCAGCACCAGGAGTTGGTCACGAAGAACCGGTCGAACGAGGCGCCCTGCCGTACGAGGTGCCGGGAGATGTTCGGGAAGTACGGCAGCGTGCCGCTCTCCAGGTCGTCGGCCAGCACGACCACGATGTTCGGCCTGGAGTCACCCTCGGCGACCGTGGGTTCGGCCGCAGGCAGGAGAAGCAGCAGGCAGGCGAGACGACAGAGAGCCTTGAGCACAGAATGTGACTTCCCCGATAGATCCGCCATTGACACTCTGACGGCCCACAGGGGTAATAGAACTTAATTCCGGAGGTGTCTCATGAAGCTCGGCCTGAACCTCGGTTACTGGCAGCGCAACGCCGACGACGCGACCGAATCCGTCCTGGCCGCCGAACGGCTCGGCTACGACTCGGTGTGGACGGCCGAGGCGTACGGCAGCGACGTGTTCACCCCGCTGGCCTGGTACGGCGCCCGTACCAGCCGTATCAAGCTGGGCACCTCGATCGCCCAGATCTCGGCCAGGCCGCCCGTCACGACCGCGATGACCGCGATGACGCTCGACCACCTCACCGGCGGCCGGCTGCTGCTCGGCATCGGCGCCTCGGGGCCGCAGGTCGTGGAGGGCTGGTACGGCCGGCCGTTCGCCAGGCCGCTGGCCAGGACGCGCGAGTACGTCGAGATCATGCGCAAGGTCTGGCGCCGCGAGGAGCCGGTCACCAGCGAGGGCGAACACTACCCGCTGCCGCTGCCCGGCGGGCTGGGCAAGCCGCTCAAGCTCATCACGCATCCGCTCAGGTCCGACATCCCCGTCTACCTCGGGGCGGAGGGGCCCAAGAACGTCGCGCTGGCCGCCGAGGTGGCCCAGGGATGGCTGCCGCTGTTCGCCTTCCCCGAGAAGATCGGGGAGATGTACGGCGACGCGCTGTCAGGCGCCCCCGACGGCTTCGACGTGGCCGCCATGGTGCTGGTGACCATCTCCGACGACGTGCGTTCCGCGCTGGACGGCGTGAAGACGATGCTGACGCTGTACATCGGCGGCATGGGCGCCAAACAGCGCAACTTCCACGCCGACATCATCGGCCGGATGGGATACGCCGAGGCCGCCGAGCACATCCAGGCGCTCTACCTGGCGGGGCGCAGAGACGAGGCGTTCCGGGCGATCCCGGACGAGCTGGCCGACGGCATCTCGCTCGTGGGCCCGCCCGGCCGGATCAAGGAACGCCTGGAGCTGTGGCACCGCAGCCCGGTCACGAGCCTGCTGGTCATGGGCGTCAGGGACGAGCCGTCGCTCAAGCTCGTCCGCGACCTCGTCCTCGGCTGACGAACCCCGCCCGCGCGGCGGTCAGTCGGGGCGGGGCGCCGGGTCGGCGGTCACCGAGCGGAGCAGCGGCCTGCTCAGCGCGCCCGCGCCGACCACCCCCGCGAAACCCGCGACCACGCAGCCCACCAGCGTGACCACCCCGACCACGTTGACGCCGCCGATCATGAAAGGCAGCGCGCAGAACGCCCCCACCAGGATCGCCCCGCCGCCCATCACGGTCAGCGGGATGAGCGTCTCGGCCCGCCTGGCCCTGTCGAGCACCTCCAGCGGGGTCCCGGCCAACCGCAGCAGCCCGTACGTCTGGCGCCGGTCCAGCACCGACGACGTGGCGGTGATCCCCGAGCTGGCGATGGCGACCAGGAACGACACCGACAGCACCACGATCGTGCCCACCCGGACGTCGGCCAGGATCTGGGTGCCGAAGCGCCGGTCGTCGCTCTGTGTGGTGGGCGTGCGGCCGGGAACGAGCCCGGCCAGCGCGGTACGCGCCCGGTCGACCGCGGCCGCGTCCGCGGAGCTGCCCAGGGCCGCGACCACGACGCCCTTGACCGGCTCGACGGTGGCCGTGACGCCCGCCGCCCGCAGCCGTTCGCGGGCCTGGTCCGTCACCTTCGCCGCCTGCCCGGCGGGCGCGGTGACGCGGAGCTGGGGCGGCCCGGCGGCCTCGCCGCCGTGC